>NZ_FMXO01000002.1 GCF_900104215.1 Desulfonatronum thiosulfatophilum
CCGGTCGCCCCCCGCGCGGGGGCGTGGATTGAAACGTCCCTCACGTCCTACGTCACACATGTGCATCCCGTCGCCCCCCCCGCGGGGGCGTGGATTGAAACTGGAATCGGACTGCCGGGCCGGGTCAAAAGCCGGAGTCGCCCCCCGTGTCAAGCGACATCAGAAACTGACCCCTTGGCGACAGTTAGAATTGACCCCCCTGGGTTTGGGTTGATGGTGCCGCAGTCATCACCGTTTTCATGCCGAAACGTCGTTTCTCTCGCAGCCGATAGCTCTCACCGCGGATGGTAACCACATGGCTGTGGTGCAGCACCCGGCCGAGTATGGCTGTCGTCCCCCGCGCGGTGCTAAAGCGTCGCAAATTTAAAAAAGGGTTATCATGAGTTGTACGATAAAATCGTACAACTGAAACTTACGGCTGATAATGGCAAGTCATACGCCACGGACTGCACAGACACCGATGCCATGTTCCGCATCATACAAACCATTTCCTCGCCCAAGGCCGAACCGTTCAATCGTTGACTGGCCGAGGTCCGGATGTCAGTGGATGCGGGAGATCGAGGATCTGGAGTCGGCCACCGAGCGGACAAAGGTTTTTCCCCGTCCGAAAGTTTTTTCCAAAAACCTGGATCCGAAAAGTAGATACGCGGCATTACTGTGCGGGCGGCATTTCCGCCCCGGCTCATTGAAAAGGACGCCGCCGACTTCCTGCGCGAGATGCGGGCTGCGACGGATCATCCTCTGAGGAGACGTTATTAATCGGGGAAGCGCTGGAGCAGGACTGCCGGGGAACGCTGGAAACAGGTGCATTGACGCAGTTCAGAAGGTGTGGGTCGCCGGAGATAACTTCCGTCTCGAAGGACGACATTGAAAGCGTCGACCGGGGGGAGATCGTTCATGATGACCTTGGGGATCGTGATCTGGTTTTCGAGGTCAATTTGGCGAGCATGTCAGCCTCCTATCGGAGTTGTTTGCGAGGCAAGAAATCAATAATGATATCTGGCCTGGAGAAAATCGATCCGTTCATCCCGGACCAGATAAACGAGGCGATGCTCCTGGGTGATACGCCTGGACCAGAGGCTGGGGGCGAAGTGTTTGAGGGGTTCGGGTTTTCCGATGCCTTGGAACGGATCGCGGAGGATCGCTTCCACGAGATCCAGGACGCGCAGGGCGGTCTTGCGCTCCGTTTTGACCCAGTGGCGCAGGTCTTCTCGAAATTCCGGCTGAAAAACCGCGATTCTCGGCCTACTCCGCAATGCCGACCTCAGCTTTCAGCTTTTGGAGCGTGCCGGCCTCGCCTTCGCCCTCAAGGGCACGGTTCAAGGCCGTGAACAGGCGCTTGGCATTCTTCGGCGAGCGCAAAAGATGGGCCGTCTCCATCAAGCTCGACAATTCATCAGCGGCAATCATGGCCACATTTTTCTCGTTGCGGCGGCTGATGATCACGACTTCCCTGTCATCCACCACAGTGTCGCAAAGGGCGCTGAAATTGGCTCTGGCGTTACTATATGTAGTTTGAAGCATTGAATGACCTCCTGATCTTATTGTACAATCAACTTGTACAACTCAAGCAGGATTCCGTCAACGAAAACCAAAATAAGCGATGTCTGTTTTACCCCTGATCCCCAAGCGCATCCTCCCGGATTCAATTCCATTTCTTACCGACGTTCATAAACCCCGACCAATTCCGCACTGCCCAGGACGTGTCCTTTCATTGCCTCCTCCAGGTCTGCTTTTTGCGGTTGGTTCAGGTCCGGCAGGACAATGTCCAGCGCGTAGAGTTTATGAAAGTAGCGGTGGCTGCCCACTGGCGGGCAAGGGCCGCCGTAACCCGTTCTTTTCCAGTCGTTGAGCCCGGAAAGCGTTCCCTGGGGCAGGTCCGTTTCTCGCATGCCTTCGGGCAGCGACCTCGTGGGCGCCGGCAGGTTGTACAGAACCCAATGAACCCAGGTCATCCGAGGATTGAGCGGGTCCGGTGCATCCGGATCATCGACGATCAGCACGAAGCTTTTGACGCCTTCCGGAGCGCCGCTCCAGGACAGCTCCGGAGAAAGATCCTCGCCGTCGCAGGTGTGTTTGACGGGAATTTCGCTCATGTCCGTGAAGCTCGGAGATTTCAGCTGCAACATGGGAACACCTCCATTTGTCGTGGCCGGATTTGGTTAGGTCTACCCTCAAGACCGTTCCTTGTGACGTTCATATAAAACCGCTACCGAGGGATACAAGGAAAAAAGCTCCGACTCCTCCGCTCCCCGGCTTTTGGCCCGATGTCTCCGGGGTGACGTCTTGGAAATCTCCATAATTTTTTCAATTTGACGAGCACTACTCAAGGTCGCGCATCACCCCAAAAGAATCATCCCCCAGACGAACGGAACGAGGAGCAGGGTCAGCAGGACGGCGGCGGAGCTGATGTCCTTGGCCATTCCGGACAGGGCGTGATGCTCCAGTCCGATCCTGTCCACCACGGTCTCCACGGCGCTGTTCAGCAATTCAACGACCATGACCAGAACAACGCTGCCAATAAGCAGGATCCGCTCCACGGCGTGTTCACTCCACCAGAAGGCCAGGGGGATTAATATCAGTGCCGCGAGCACTTCCAGTCGGAACGCTTCCTGGTTCTTCCACGCAAAGCGCAGTCCCTGCACGGAACAAACCGCGGCCCGCACCAGGCGGGGGATTCCCCGCAATCCTCGTTTCTCCATTTGATAACCCTCTTTTTTACCTGAATGCCCTGAATACGGATGTGTTGCGGACGGAACGTGAGTGTTGCACGAACTACCGACATATACCGCTGAACAAGCTCCTCTTAATGCCTTACCCGGTCCGTTCACAATAAGCTGACAAACATTACAATTTCGCTTCATGAGGAGTACCGCTCTTGCGGGGGATTGGAAACATCGCCGTCAGGAGTGAAGCTTTTAGCCTCCGCGTCCTTCTCAGCGGAAGACAAATCCCTTCTTGGCGTCCTTCGTGCCTTGAGCGACGAACGGGAGCGGGCGGTTCACATTCTCATCCTTGCGCTTTCGCAGCATCCCGCCATGATGTGAAGGATCAACATCACCCTCCTCAACCGGAGCCCGGTCTTTGACAATCCCTGCCGTTGGCTCTAATCCGCATCTGCATCGCAAACATTACGGAGTTGATCATGAAAACAGCATTGATTGGTTTTGCCGGAGCGGGCAAGAGCGAATTGTTCGCGGCACTGGCCGGTACGACGGCATCTCAGGCCGGCCGGGCCATGGTCAAGGTGCCGGAACCGCGACTGGTCCCCCTGGCCGAACTGTACAAACCGCCAAAGATAACCTTCACGGAAATTGAACTCCTGGACCTGCCTGGGGCGGCCGGGGCCAAGGGCGGCGGTCTGGGCGACCGGGTTCTGAACGAGGTTCGGCCCTATGACTGCCTGCTGGCCCTGCTGGACGGGTTTTCCGGCGGAGCCGTGGCCGCGGAACAGCTAGAGGCCATGGAAACGGACTTCATCATCGCGGACATGGCCGTGGTGGAGAAGCGCCTGGAGCGTATCGCCCAGGACAAGAAAAAGGCCAAGCATCTCCACGACCCGGAAGAGGAAACAGCCCTGCTCCAGGCCAAGGAGCATCTGGACCGGCAACTGCCCTTGCGCGAGAACGAGGCCCTGCTGGCCCTGCCGAAACTGCGGGGATTCCGGTTTCTCTCGGCCAAGCCCGTGCTCTGGGCCTGGAACGTGAGCGAGGACAAGCTGGCGGAGTTCAGCCTGCCCGAAACGGCCAAAAGCCAGGACAAGGGCGTGGTGCACATTGCCGTTTCCGCTCGCCTGGAGCGGGAATTGTCCGAGTTGCAGGATCAGGAGGAGCGCCAGGCCTTCATGAGCGACCTGGGCATGGAGCGGTCCGCCCTGGATCTGGTGGTCGGCGGCGTCTACAAGCTGCTGGGGTTGATCACCTTCCTCACGGCCGGGGAGAAGGAAGTCCGGGCCTGGCCCCTGCGTGCCGGACAGCCGGCCCAGGAAGCCGCCGGAGTGATCCACTCGGACATCCAACGCGGTTTCATCCGGGCCGAGGTCTTGGGCTGGGAGGATTTCCTGGCCTGCAAGAACTTCAAGACCGCCAAGGAGCGCGGCCTGCTGCGGCTGGAGGGCAAGGAATACATCGTCAAGGACGGCGACATCGTGGAATTCCGGTTCAATGTATAAGCGCCGTTTCATCCCGTCATGACCTCGGCCGAAGATCCCGCTGTTGCGCTTCTGGAGCGACTGGCCGTGGTCCTGTTTCGGCCCAAGCATCCGGAAAACGTCGGCGCCGTGGGTCGGGCCTGCCTGAACATGGGCTGCAAGCGGATCATCCTGGTGGACCCGCGCAACTACGACCATGAGCGGGCCCTGCCCCTGGCCACGGTGCATGCCGAACACCTTCTGGAGCAGGCCGTGACGGTCCCGGATCTCCCCCGGGCACTGGGCCCCTTCACCCAGGTCTACGGGACCACGGCCCGTCTGGGCGGCCGGCGCAAGACGCTGCTTACACCGGCCCAGGCCGCCGGACAAATCGTCGAACAGCTTCTGGAAGGCCACGACGTGGCCCTGGTCTTCGGCCCGGAAGACCGGGGTCTGACCAACGCGGAAATCGAGGCCTGCGGGCATCTGATTTCCATCCCCACCGCCCGCTCCAGCGTCTCCCTGAACCTGGCCCAGGCGGTTCTGGTGGTGCTCTATGAATGCCTGCAGGCCGCCAGGGGCCACAGGAAAGACACGCCGGTGAAACCCCGCTCCGACCATGTGACCCATGCGGAGCAGGAAGCGCTGTTCGCCATGCTGCAACGGCTGCTCACGGCAATCGACTTCATCCCGCAAGACAACCCGGACTACTGGATGCTCCGCCTGCGCCGCTTCTGGCACCGCATGGGCCTGCACCGGGACGAGTACAACGTCTTGATGGGGATCTGCCGCCAGATGAGCTGGGCGTTGAGGAAAAAAGAGGATGGGGATTGCTGATCGGCCTTGTTCCGCGATTCGTTGTGAAAGGAACCGCGTCTCCAGCCGAAGTCCACAGCTTTCCCGCGGGCGGCTATTGCCCGGAAGCCTGAATGACCGGGATGATTCTGCGGGCGCCGATCAGCCGTTGCTGCCAGTAGGTGACGAAGAGGCTCTCCTCACGCACCCAGCTGCCCGGCTTGGGGCTATGGATAAAGGTGCCGCGCCCGGTGGCGATGCCCACATGATAGGAATTTCGCCTGCCGATGCGAAAGAAAACCAGATCCGCGGCCTGAAGCTGGTTCAGTGGAATGGCCGATCCCTGCTCCAGTTGTTCCCGGGTGGTCCGGGGCAACAGAAAACCGTTCTGCCCATAAACCCAGGTCACGAGTCCGGAGCAGTCGAATCCCGCTTCCGGCGTGCTCCCCCCCCAGACATACGCACGTCCGGACTGGCTCTGGGCGGCCTGGATGATGGACTCGGCAATGCTGCCGGGAATGGCGGGACGCGGCGGGGCATGCTTGGCGGCGCATCCAGCCAGGATCAGAAGGGAAACCATGAACAGGCCAAGTATTGCGGCTTTGGATGCCGGCATGTACCCCCCTTGGTCGTGTTTTAAATCAGGTTTCGGAACGCAAATCTTCCGTGCAATAGTCTGAGGACCGGCGCCCGTTGCTCTTCCTCCGGTCCGGGAGTCTTCCCCGCCTGTCGCCGGAGAGTCCCCTGCGTTCCTCCATTTCTCCGAACATATTGAACCCCTGAAGCTGGTCCAGGGGCATCGGCTTGGCAAAATAAAAACCCTGAGCGTATTCGCATTTGAGCGCGGTCAGCGCCTCCAGTTCTTCCTTGGTTTCCACGCCTTCGGCGATAACCAGCATCTTCATGGCTTGGGCCAGGGTAACGATGGTCCGGACGATTTCCAGATTCTCTCCTCCCAGATGCATTCGGCTCACGAAAGAGCGATCAATCTTGAGAATGTCCGCGGAAAAACGGTTCAGGTAGGACAGGGATGAATAGCCGGTCCCGAAGTCGTCGATGGAAATCTTGATGCCCAGCTTCTTCAAGCGATCCAGGATGCGCACGGCCGCCTCGGCATTCTCCATGATGACGCTTTCCGTGATCTCCAGTTTCAGACATTGCGGCGGGAATCCCGTACACTCGATAATGGCCTCCACCTGTTCGTACAAATCCGCCTGAGCGAACTGCTTTGCCGAGAGGTTGACGCTGACCATCATTGGTTCTGAAAAGCCCATATCCTCGGCAAACCGCAGCATGTCCAGGCAAGCCCGCTCAAGCACCCAGCGGCCGATGGGCAGAATCAGGCCGGTTTCTTCGGCCAAGGGGATGAACTCCCCGGGGCTGACCATCCCCTGTGCGGGATGAAACCAGCGAATGAGCGCCTCCACCCCCGCGGCACGTCCGGAAGCCAGGCAAATGATGGGTTGGTAAAACAGCACGAATTCATTTCGCTGCAGGGCCAAACGCAGATCCATGAACATCTGCATGGTCTGCCTGGCTTTTTGATGCATCAGGCAGTTGAATACTTCGAACCTGCCCCGTCCCTTGTGCTTGGCCTGATGCAGGGCAATGTCCGCATCTCGGAGCACATCCTCGGCCCGCTCGTATCCCGTATTGGAGATCACCACTCCGGCGGATGCCGATGTCTGGATTTCATGGCCGTCCAGTTTGTGCGGCTGCTTGAGGGCGTCCAGAATATTTTCCGCAAGGAAGAGGGGAGCCACCGGTTCGCCCAGATCTTTCATCAGCACGGCAAAGCCGTCGCCTCCGAGATGCAGGACTTCCTCCTCCGCTTTGCGGCCGACAAGCATGCGCTGAGCGCTGGAAAGAATGAGCTTGTCCCCCAGATCGTAGCCCAAACTTTCATTGTACCGGTTGAAGCGGTCCAGATTGGCCAGGATCAGGGAAAACTTGTAATCAGGAACACTGCGCAGCTTTTGGATTTCCTTGCTCAACCGATCCAGCAGAGCCGTGCGGTTTGGCAGGTTGGTCAGCGGCTCGTGGTACACATGATGGAACATGCGCTGCTCTGTCCACTTATACAGAATGACCTGTGCCAGCGTCCTGCCCACTGCTCTCATGAAGATCAGATCCTGCTGCGATAATGAGCGATCCTTGTCCGTGTAGAGATTCATCAGGGCCACGGTCGCATCTTTGGAGCGGATCGGCACGCAGATGTGGCTGTGCGGGTCAGGTATGAGATTCGGCGGGACCTTGTGGGCCGGCGCGTCATCCGGAACAACGATGATTTCCTGTTCCTCGATGGCCTTTCCGCATGCATATTCCCCAGGCGTAAACGAAGAGAAACGGTCCAGCACGGCCTGCGGAAGATTGATCTGTGCCGCCATTCGGTATCGAGTACCGTCCTCTTCCTGGAGAAAAATGCATCCTCTGTTCTGCAGGGCCAGCCATGACGTGCCCAGAATGCTTTCCAGGCATTGCTGGAGCAAATTTTCCAGGGGCAGTTCCTGCAGGGAAAGCTGCAGAAGCTGATTCAACGCCGTTTGCATGTCGTAATTACGCTGCAGTTCCTGCTCCGCCAGCTTCAGCTTGTTGGTCCGCTCGTTGACCATGTCTTCCAAATTCTCGGAATAAAGCCGCAGTTGTTTCTCCTGGTTGCGCAGGGTCAGATGGGTGTGCACCCTGGCCAACAGCTCCCTGGCGTCGAAGGGCTTGCTGACGTAATCGACTCCTCCGGCTTCGAAACCCTTGGTTTTGATTTCGCTGTCAGTGAGGGCGGAGAGAAATATGACAGGTATGTTCCGGGATTCTTCCTTGTTTTTGAGAGCCTGGCATGTTTCGAAACCATCCATCTCGGGCATGATAATGTCTAAAAGGATCAGGTCCGGCTTCTCCCTTTGAGCCAGTTCCAGACACTCCTGACCGGAAGACGCGGAGATGGTCCGCAATTCGTGCTTTTTAAGATTGGATTCCAGAATGAGCCTGTTCACGGATTCGTCGTCAACCACGAGAATCAAAGGCGCTGCTGCTTTATCTACCTGCATTGAAAATGCTCCGGGCGTTGGATCAGGATGAGAAATGAAGAAATGCCACCCTGATCAGCACTCGTAGTCAGAGGATTTTCATGCACCACATCATTGGCTCCACTGTATTGAACGCCGTTTTTGGATGCATGGGATCAACAAACATGGTTTGATTTCGAGTTGCCAAAAAAAACGTTAGAAAAACATAGCCTTGGTGGACTTGCTGTAAGATTCAAATCCCTATCAGCAGAAAGCAGAAAAATGCAAGCAAGAAAGTTCACTACGGCAAAACCGCACCATGCTTCGACAAGACATATCGCTGCACGGCGTCCCGTTGGCAGGAGCAGATGCATTGATCACGGCGCCTAGAAGATCACTGCCTCGAAACAGAAGATCTCAACATCGGCTTTACGCCAGCAATCCGCCCCCATTCCGGCCTTGCGGCACGTCTGGGAGAGGAAGGTTTCCCGATTCCAGCCATATTCGACCGCCACCTGCGGAAGCAGCAAACCGGAATGCAGACCGCTGCGCACCAGCAGACCGTGCCGCCCAGGGACGATCTCATCCGGAATGCAAGGTCGCAGGGGGCTGAGAATGGATATGCCCACCTCGATTTCGGCCACCTCCTCCCGGGTCAAAGGAGGGAAGCGTGGATCCTGAAAGGCCGCGGACTGGGCCATTTGAGTAATGGCTTCGGTGATGGGCCGGTCACCAACAATATGCCCGATGCATCCCCGCAATTGACCTTGCTTTTTCAACGTCACGAACACGCCATACGGCTGTTTCAACCTCTCGGAGACGTTTTTCGGCAGGATCACGTTCGCATCAAAGCATTGAAGAATGCTCAGCCGAGCCAGTTCCTGCAAATAGTCCTTCTCCACGGTGGTGAGTTCGAAATGAAAACTCATCGTCTCCTCCTTGAGTCGGATCAGCTAACCCGGCATCATGAAACGGCGTACTCATCGGTGGACGGATGAATTTCCAGAATGCATGCCAGAATCACATGAAACATAAAATATAAGTTCCGTGGGAATACGGGCAAGCAAAAGAGGGAATTTTGATCCGGAAAGGTGAACCATGTCTCAATCGTGCAATGAGATGCGCCGCTTCACTGGAGTCAGGTTATGTCTCCATTTACAGGCAATCGTCACCGAACTTTGAAACGGCTGAGCACTCTTCCCGTTCTCAAAACCCCTCTTCCAATGGGGGATGCACCAGGCAAGGCGGCAGGGAATCCAGGGCCGCCGGAGGATGGCCGTTCGGCCGGACCACGACCTGCCGACCCTGGACTTCCAGCCGACCCTGGGCCAGCCACTGGACGGCCTGGGGATAGATGCGGTGCTCCAGGCGCAGGATGCGCTGGCCCAGAGTTTCCCCGGTGTCCTCCGCCAGGGCCGGAACAGCGGCCTGGATGATGACCGGACCGTGATCCACTTTTTCATCCACGAAATGGACCGTGCATCCGGCCAGGCGAACCCCGTAGGCAGCTCCCTGTTCCTGGGCGTGCAGGCCGGGAAACGAAGGCAGCAGGGCGGGATGAATGTTCAGTACGCGCCAGGGAAAGGCGGCCAGCAGATCCGGCCCCACAAGGCGCATGAATCCGGCCAGAGCCACGGCCCGGACTCCGGCGTCCTGAAGCGCCCGGGTCAGGGCCAAGTCGTATTCCCGGCGGTCCGGATAGTCCTGGTGGGGCAGGACCCGGGTCGGGATGCCGTGACGTTTGGCCCGGTCCAGTCCTTTGGCCGTGGGATTGTTGGAGATGACCGTCCGGATGGTCGCATCCAGCACGCCGGCTTCCATGCGGTCGATCAGGGACTGCAGGTTGGATCCGCCCCCGGATATCAGTACGCCCAGGGGCAGCGTCATGACGCCACGGCCTCTCGGCCCTGGTCCTTTTGCGCATGGGCATGGTTGAGAATCGCCGCGACCATGGCTGGAATGGTGTAATCCTCGGGCTGGATGTCTCCCTGAAAGCCGTGGCTTTGCAGGGTCCGTTCCGTGACCGGGCCGATGCAGACCAGTTGCACCGCGGAACGGTGTTTTTGGAGCAGTTGGGCGTCGATGGCCGCGAAGAAGTTGGTCACCGTGGAAGAACTGGTAAAGGTGATGTAGTGGATTTCCCCGCTTTCCAGCGCGGCCGCGATGTCCTCGGCGCCCTTGGTCACGGGCAGGGTCCGGTACACGGGCAGCACGTCCACCTGGGCCCCGGCGCGCTGCAGTTCCTCGGGCAGGACCTCCCGGGCTTCCTGGGCTCGGGGGATGAGCACCCGTTTCCCGGCAATATCCCTGGCCAGAAGCCCCTGGACAATGTCCTCGGCAATGTACTTTTCCGGAACAAAATCGGCCTTGATTCCGCGACTGGCAAGCCCCTGGGCCGTGGCCGGACCGATGGCCGCCACCCTGACCCCGGCAAAGGCCCGGGCGTCCAACCCATGGTCTTCCAGCACATCCCAGAAGGTCCGCACCCCGTTGACCGAGGTGAAGACCACCCAGTCGTACTGGTTCAGCCGGGATGCCGCATCCTTGATCGGCGCGGCGTCCTCCATGGGTTCCACCGCAATGGTCGGAAATTCATGGCAGCACGCGCCCTGACTTTCCAGATTGGCCACCACTTCGCTGGCCTGCTCCCGGGAGCGGGTGACCACCACACCGCGGCCCAGCAACGGCCGGACCTCGAACCAGTTCAGCTTGTCGTGCAGGGAAACCACCTCGCCCACCACGAGCAGCGACGGCGGCTTGAACCCGCGTTCCTTGGCCTCCCGGGCGATGTTCTCCAGGGTGGAAATCAGGGACTGCTGGCGGCAGGTGGTGCCCCAGCGGACCAGGGCGGCCGGTGTCGTGCCGGGCCGTCCGGCCTTGATCAGGTTGGCCGCGATATCCGGGAGATTCTTCACGCCCATGAAAAAGACCAGGGTGCTCGTGCCCCGGGCCAGGGCTTCCCAGTCGTGGGCGCTCTCGGCCTTGGTGGGGTCTTCGTGGCCGGTGATGAAGGAGACTGAAGAGGCAAATCGGCGATGGGTCAGAGGGATGCCGGCATAGGCCGGAGCGGCCACGGCCGAAGTCACGCCGGGCACGACCTCGAAATCAATCCCGTGCTCCAGCAGTTCCTCGGCCTCTTCCGCACCCCGGCCGAAAACATACGGATCGCCGCCCTTGAGCCGAGCCACCACCTTGCCGGCCTTGGCCCGCTCCACCAGCAGATCGTTGATCTGATCCTGAGGCAGGGTATGATCCCCGCCCTTCTTGCCCACGTAGAGGATCTCCGCGTCCGGACGGCACCAGTCCAAAAATCGCGGATTGGCCAGATAATCGTAGACCACCGTGTCCGCGGTTTCCAGCAGGCGCTTGGCCTTGAGAGTGATCAGTTCCGGATCGCCGGGACCGGCGCCGAGCAGATAGACTTTAGGCATTTGTTCTCCTGATTTATTATTTAATCGCACTCCATCACCCGCACCGTGAACTCCGCGGCGCCATCGGCGGCGAACCTACTCCATCAAGCTCTGCAGCCGCGTGCGCAGTCCGAGCAACTTGGATTGCTTTTCCGATAAATCCCTGGCCTTGGCGCGTTCCTTTTCCACCACCTCGGCCGGGGCCTTGGCCATGAAATCCTCGTTGGCCACCTTGCGGCTGACGATGTCCAGATCCTTGGCGGTCTTGGCCAGCTCTTTTTCCAGCCGGGCCAGCTCGGTCTGAAAATCCACGGCCCCGGCCAAGGGCACGAAAACTTCCAGTCCCTGGACCACGGCGCTGGCGGAAGCCTTGGGCGGGGTGAGTTCCGTCCCGACCTGGAAATTATCCAGCCGCGCCAGGTGAATGATCGTGTCCTGGTTGGTCTCCAGCGTGCGCAGGACGGCCTCCTCCGCTCCCCGGACCAGAACGGTCAGCTTCAGGGATGGCCCGATGCTCAGCTCGGACCGGATATTGCGCACGCTGACCACGATTTCCTGGATCAGGGCCATATCCCGCAGGACCTGCTCGTCCTCATGTTCCGGACGAAGCACGGGGTAGGCCGCAGCCGCCAGATTGGGCTCTTTCATGCCCGGCAGACAGCTCCAGATCTCTTGTGTGACGAAGGGCATGATCGGATGCAGCAGGGTCAGCACCTCGGACAGAACGGTATGCAGACAGGCTTGCGCGCTTTCCCGATTCTTGTCTTCTTCCGCGGAAAGATCCGGCTTGATCATTTCCAGATACCAGTCGCAGAGCTCATGCCAGACGAACTGGTACAGCCCCATGGCCGCGTCGTTGAACCGATACTCGGTGATGGCCGCGGCCACATCCCGCTTGTTCTGCTCCAGGCGGGTCAGAATCCAGCGGTGACGCACATCCAGGTCCGCCGGAGCGGGCAATGTCGGAAGCGGCGTAGCGGATTCCGCCGGAGGCAGGTTGATCAGGGCGAAACGAGCCGCGTTCCAGAGCTTGTTCACGAAAAACCGGTATCCCTGGATCCGCTCTTCCGAAAGCTTGATGTCCCGGCCCATGGCCGCCATGGCCGTCAGGGTCAGGCGCAGGGCGTCCGTGCCGTACTGATCGACCATGGTCAGCGGATCGATCACGTTGCCCTTGGACTTGCTCATCTTCTGCCCCTCGCTGTCCCGGACCAGGGCATGGATGTAGACGTGGCGGAAGGGCACGTCCTCCCGGAAATGCAGGCCCATCATCATCATTCGGGCGACCCAGAAAAAGAGGATGTCGAACCCCGTGACCAGCACCGAGGTGGGATAGTAGCTGCGCAGTTCCGGCGTCTCGTCGGGCCATCCCAATGTGGAAAACGGCCAGAGCGCTGAGGAGAACCAGGTGTCCAGGACGTCGCTTTCCTGGACCAGCTTCCCGGAGCATTTGGTGCAGCTTTGGGGGTCCTCACGAGCCACGATCATTTCGCCGCAGGCCTGGCAGGTCCAGGCCGGGATGCGATGGCCCCACCAGATCTGCCGGGAAATGCACCAGTCCCGAATGTTGTCCAGCCAGTCGAAATAGGTCCGCTCCCATTGGCGGGGCAGAATTTCGGTCCGTCCATCCTCCACGGCTTTGCGGGCCTTGGCCGCCAGCGGCTGGACGGCCACGAACCACTGCTTGGAGACAGAGGGCTCGATCACGGCCCGGCACCGGTAGCAATGGCCGACGCTGTGCGGATGATCCTCCACGCGGACCAGAAAACCCTTATCCTGCAAGTCCTGAACGATACGCTGGCGGCACTCCATCCGGTCCAGCCCGGCATACTCCGACCCCGCATCGGCGCTCATCCGGCCCTGATCGTCGATGACCTTGATCACGTCCAGGCTGTGCCGCCGCCCCAGCTCGAAATCGTTCATGTCGTGGGCCGGAGTGACCTTCAGGCATCCCGTGCCGAATTCACGGTCCACGTAACTGTCGGCGATGATCGGCAGCTTGCGGCCCACCAAAGGCAAAATGACTTCCTTGCCCACCAGGTGAGAAAATCGCTCGTCCTCGGGATGCACGGCCACGGCCGTATCCCCGAGCATGGTCTCGGGGCGGGTGGTCATCACCGTAAGATCGCCGGAACCGTCGGCCAGGGGATAACGGATGGCGTGCAGCTTGCCTTCGGCCTGGGCGTGCTCCACCTCCAGATCCGCCAGGGCCGTCCGGCAGCGGGGGCACCAGTTGATGATGTAATCGCCTTTGTAGATCAGTCCTTCATCGTACAGCCGCACGAAAACTTCGCGCACCGCCCTGGACAAACCGTCGTCCATGGTGAAGCGCAGCCGCGACCAATCCACCGAGGCGCCCAGACGGCGCACCTGATTCAGGATCTTGCCGCCGTATTCTTCCTTCCAGGCCCAGACCCGCTCCACGAAGGCCTCCCGGCCCAGTTCCTCACGGCTCTTGCCCTGGGCGGCCAGGGACTTTTCCACCACGTTCTGCGTGGCGATCCCGGCATGGTCCGTCCCCGGCACCCAGAGCACGTCATGACCCTGCTGGCGATGGAAGCGGCACAGGATGTCCTGCAAGGTCAGGTTCAGGGCATGGCCCATGTGCAGGGATCCCGTGACGTTGGGCGGCGGGATGACCATGGAATACGCCGGCCGTTCAGCCTGCGCCGGCGCGGTAAAGACGCCCTGCTCTTCCCAATACTCGAGCCATTTGGCTTCCACGTCCCGGGGTTCATAGCCCTTGGGCAGTTTCGTGTCATTCATTATGCTTGTTCTCCTACGTTGGTAGTCATGCTCATCAACCTGCGACCGCGCTTTTCGGTGAAGCCGTTTTCGGGCATGACGATATTCCTGTATTGCAAAGAGAATTTGCTCTCATTTCTTCGCCTGGGAGCGCCGCACCCCAGTGCGGCACGTTGCGAGATTATCGCGTCACTTGGGATGTTGCGCGTCAATCCGGGCCGCACTGGGTGCGGCGCTCCGGGAGCGCATCCATACGATTTTCATTCGCATTTCGAATATGTATCCTCACGGGCGACAGCACAACGGCTTCACTATCCGCCGCGGTCGGCGGCAGGCGCCTGCTTGTCCCGGAAAGGCGGTCCTGTTACGTATGCGACATGGAAATGAAGACTCAATCACATTCGGACAGCGAACGGCAGGGTCCTGTCTATCTGTTGTGGGACGAGTCCCAGTTCTGGGGCATCCTGCTCTGGCGGTGCCTTGCCGCCTGGCATGTCCCGTTGCGGCTGGTGCGGGCCGCCGACATCGCGCGCGGTTTGCTGCGCGAATCCCCTCCGGCCGCGCTCTTCGTACCCGGAGGCTGGGCAAGACTCAAGGCCCATGCTCTGGGCCCCGAGGGCCGAAGAGCGGTCAACGAGTACCTGCATGCCGGCGGGACCTATCTCGGAATCTGCGGCGGCGCCGGATTGGCCCTGCCGGACAACGGCGGCCTGGCTCTGTGCCCGCTGTGTCGCAAGCCCGTGGATGACCGGCTGCCCAACTTCAGCGGCTATGTGACGGCAGCGCCCCTGCGTCCTCACGCCCTGGTCCCCGGGGACTGTCCCCCGCTGATCCATCTGCCCGTCTGGTGGCCCTCCCAGTTCACGGCCCCGCAAGGCCCCGGCGTGGAGATTCTGGCTTCCTACGTTCAGCCGGGACCGGACTTCTGGGTTTCGGATCTGCCCCTGGAGCAGATCGCCGTGGAAGAACGCGCCTCCTGCGAACAGCTCTACGGCATCAATCTCGATCCGGAACTGATCCGGGGAGAACCCTGCGTGGTTTCCGGCACGCTGGGACAGGGCCGGTATATCCTCACTTACGCGCATCTGGAAAGCCCTGCCTCGCCGATGGCGAATTCCTGGCTGGGCCATATTCTTTCTTTGCTTTCGGGGCAACCCTTTGGGCTCTCGAATTCCCTGACAGCTCCGGATTGGGACCTGGCGGGCACGAATGTCGTCTGGGATGAACCGGGCCTGACCGCTCTGGCCGAGGACCTGGAATCGATCATCCGGCTGGGCACGCGCCACTTCCTTCTCTTCTGGCGCTATCCCTGGCTCCTGGGCTGGCGGCGCGGCATCCCCGGGTTCGTGCTCACGACGCTCTATGCCCAGGTTCAGACCATCCGCTCCCTGAAACCCAACCCGCGGGCCCAGGCCTACTGGAACCAGGCTGCCGACGAGCTGCGGCACCAGATGCGCCTGTTCCGCAAAAAAATGGAATTTTATTTGGTTGGAGAGCGCCTGGCCATGCACACGTCCACCTACTCGCCTCAGCTCAATTCCCGGATCCGCCTCCACGAGCAGCGCAAGGAACTCATCGGCCGCTTCCCCGGCCACGGCGGCCTCTTCGGCAGCATGGCCGCATCGTTGGACGAACTGGTCTGGCTGGCGGCCGAACCGGCAGGACATGACAGCTGAAACTTCTTCCGTGAAGGCCGGTTTACGGAAGCCAAACCACAACCCGAAGAGACTTTACCATGACTGATCAAGACCACGATGCATCACCGGGATCATCCCAGACTGACGATTTTCATACCGGCTGGGCAGCCCTGCTGGGGCCGCCCAATTCCGGGAAGTCGACCCTGCTCAATACCGTGCTGGGCCAGAAAGTCAGCATTGTCAGCCCCAAGCCGCAAACCACCCGCAACCAGGTCACCGGGATTCTGACCCGGGACAATCTCCAGGTCGTCTTCCTGGACACGCCGGGGCTGCACCGTCTGCGGGGCAAGATGAACTCCTTTCTTCTCAAGGCCGCATGGCAGGCCCTATCCAGGGCGGACACCGCGGTGATCATCCTGGACGCGGCCCTGTACAACAAGCGCCCGCATCTCCTGCCGGAAGATCTGCAGCCTTTGCGTTCCTCCAAGGTCAGATTGCCGCAGCCCTTGCTGGTAGTGCTGAACAAGATCGACAAGGTCAAGGACCGCTCCAAACTGTTGCCCCTGATGGAGCAGATCGCCGGGATCTGGCCGGAAGCGGAAATTTTTCCCATTTCCGCTTCCACCGGCGAGAACGTGGAAACGCTGATCACCCGCATTGCCTCGGCCCTGCCTCCCGGACAGCCCCTCTTCCCCGAGGATCAGCTGTCCACGGTGCCCCTGCGCTTCATGGCCTCGGAGATCATCCGGGAAAAGCTGTTCCTGAACCTGCACGAGGAACTCCCCTACCACACCGCCGTGGACATCGAAAACTGGGACGAAGCAAGCCAGCCCGGCCTGACCAGGATTCACGCGGTGATCTTCGTGGAACGGGACAGTCACAAGGCCATGGTCATCGGCAAGCAGGGCCGCAACCTGAAGCAGATCGGCCAGAACGCCCGGCTGGAACTGGAGGAACTGTTGGAGGGGAAGGTCTATTTGGAGCTGTGGGTCAAGATCCGTTCCAAATGGAGCGAAGACGAACGCTTCCTGCTCTCCCTGGGCTTCGGCTCGGCTCCGGACATGGGGGATTGGCAGGGATGACGTCTCCAGCGAGGACTCCTGATGCATCAGGGAAGCCGCGCAGTCATTACTCGGCACATCCCCCATTTCAGGCAATGAAAAGGTCCGGCTTCTTTCGATTTTTCGGCATCGCTTGGACTGCCGCGCATATATAAGGATGAAAAAAAGGGGCCGCGGTTCATTACCGCGGCCCCTTGATTTTCTTCTGGTCGGGGCGAGACGATTTGAACGTCCGACCCCCTGCTCCCAAGGCAGGTGCGCTGCCAAACTGCGCTACGCCCCGAAACTTCAGAAACTAACCAATTATTTCTCAAAACGCAAGATTTTTCCGAAATCAAGACAAAGGCAATCCGGCCATGATTGTTTTGCCGGAGAGTGACGATCAATGCCGCGGCGCTTCAGAAGTCGATGCCCCGCAGGGCAGCCTGGCCCTGGTTGTATGGGTGCTTCTGGACCACGAGTTCCGTGACCAGGTCCGCCTGATCACGAAGCCAGCCCGGCAGGCCCCGACCGGTCAGGACCAGGTGAACGTTCCTGGATCGCGCCGCATCCAGCAGGGATTGCACCTCTTCCTGCTCGATGAGTCCCGCGCCCAGCGTGTAGAGCAATTCGTCCAGCACCAGGACTTGGACCTGTTCCGCAAGCCGGTCTGCGGCCCATTTCAAGGTCACGCGGGCGGCGTCGCGATGGCGCTGAAAATCCCGTTGATCTCGCATGAAGCCTAACCCGCCGACATGGTAATCCTCTCCCAGCATCCTGGCCAGAACGACCTGCTCCCCGGCAACCCCTCCCCGTTTCAAGAACTGGGCGCATGCCACCCGCATGCCATGGCCCATCGCCCGCATGATCTGGCCCATGGCCGCGGAGGTCTTGCCCTTGCCGTCTCCAGTGTAGACAACGATCATGTCCTGCCCTCAAGCGAAATCGATTCCATGCCCCTTCCCTCCGCCTTCTGGCCGCAGTTACGGCATAGTCCATTCTCCAACGCCAAGTTCCGGACACCAAATCCGGAACGGCGAAGAAGGGTTGTCCCGCATTCATGGCAATCGGTCTGTTCCCCGGCGACTCCGGAAATGTTGCCCACATAGACATGATGCAAACCGGCCTGCTTGCCGATTTCCCAAGCATTGCGCAGGGTTTCCGGCGGAGTTGGCGGCCGATCATTCATGGCATGACTCGGGTGAAAACGCGACAAATGCCACGGCACCTCCGGACCCAGCTCGCCGTGAATAAACTCGGCCATGGCTCGCAGTTCGCCGGGGTCGTCGTTCAGTCCGGGAATGATTAAGGTGGTGACCTCCAGCCACCAGCCCAGACCGTGGATGGTCTTCAGGTTGTCCAGGACCGGTTTCAGCCCGGCGCCGCAAATGTTCTTGTAAAAATCTTCCGTGAAGGCCTTCAGGTCGATGTTCGCGGCATCGATGAGCGGCCCCCATACTTCCAGGCAATCCCTGGTCTGGAAGCCGTTGGAAACAATGATGTTCATCAGTCCCCGCTCATGGGCCCTGGCGGCGACGTCCACGACCAGTTCAAAGAAAATCGTCGGTTCCGAATAGGTATAGGAAATGCTGGATGCGGACGCGTGGACGGCCGCATCCACGATTTCCCCTGCCGTGACGCGCTCTCCCATGACGGCTTTGCCCTGCCGCGGCGGTTGGGACAGGCTGAAATTCTGACAAAAGGAACAGGAGAGGTTGCAGCCCATGGTCCCCAGGGACAATGTCTTCGTTCCCGGATAAAAATGGTACAGCGGCTTTTTTTCCACCGGGTCCAGATGCAACGCCGCTACCTTGTCGCGCACCAGAGTGAACAAGACGCCCTCGCGGTTTTCCCGCACGCCGCAGAGCCCGCGCTGTGCATCGGGAATTACGCAATAATGCGAACACAATCGGCAATGAACCTTGCCGTTTTGCAATGGCTTCCAGAGCATGGCTTTGTCATCTAATGGCGAGTCCATACGACCTCCTTGCTGACGCTTACCGGATCTGCTTGCCGGGTCCTCCCGGATGCTTCGAACCACGCTGCCGGCTTCGTGAATCCACCGGCTCGCCTGGAACAGGCAGAACAATTTCCGGAGAGATCCACATCGGTCCGAAGTTCACGTCGTGAGGTTGCTCCTTTTCGGGAGGCGGAACGACATGAAAGACCCGGTCTCCGGTACCGGGATTTCTGTCCATGTAAATTCTGCCGGCCTGATCCCCGGCTGGCGGACCGATTCGGATCACCGTATCACTCGTTCCCTCACCCGTGCCGATGTATGCGCCTCCCCCGGCCTGCACGGCAACGGTACCCGCGGCCTGCCCCGCCCACACGTCTCCCTGGAACAGATGACCGAGAAGGCATAGGACAACCAACAGAGGAACATGGTGGAGCACTGGTTGAGGGCAACAACTTCGACACCTTTCTCCAGAGCCTGAAGCCTCTAACGACTGAAAACGCATTTCAATATCACGGAACATGATTTTCCTTGAGTTGGCGAGGTATTGAGGTTATGATTGCTATTGATTCACGACCATTACTTCAAGGAGCCACAGTTCCATGTCCCACCGTTCAAAAGCCTATCAGCAGGCAGGCGTCGACATTGAGGCCGGCAATCAACTCGTCTCCCGGATCAAGAAAGCCATCGCTTCCACGCATACAAAAGGCGTGGTTTCCGATATCGGCGGCTTCGGCGGGCTGTTCAAACCCGACATGAGCCAGTTCAACGACCCTGTCCTTGTCGCATCCACGGACGGAGTGGGTACTAAACTCAAATTGGCCTGCGCCTTTCAGCGTCATGATACTATAGGTATTGATCTGGTGGCCATGAATGTCAACGACATTCTCGTCCAGGGCGCCAGGCCGATGTTTTTTCTGGACTATTTCGCCACGGGAAAACTGGATCTGGAACAGGCGGAACAGGTAGTTTCCGGCATCGCGGCGGGCTGCAAGGAGGCCGGATGCGCCCTTCTCGGCGGCGAAACAGCGGAAATGCCGGATTTTTATGCCCCTGGGGAATATGATTTAGCCGGATTTTGCGTCGGGATCGTGGAAGATACGAAAATCATTGACGGCTCCGGTTCCTCTTCAGGCGATCAGGTCATTGGTTTGGCTTCGTCGGGCTTTCATTCCAACGGGTACTCCCTGGTCCGCAAGGCGCTGGCCGAATCCGGGCTGCAGGGCCAGGACACGTTCCCGGGCACGCAAAGCAGCGTGGCCGACGTCCTCCTCAGTCCGACCAAAATCTACGTCAAGCCCGTGCTCAACCTGCTGCGTGACCTGCCCATCAAGGGCATGGTTCATGTTACCGGGGGCGGCTTCTACGACAACATTCCCCGCATCATTCCCCGCCAACTGCTCGTGTCCATCCAGTTCGGCTCATGGCCCGTGGCCCAGGACTTCCTCTGGATCAAACAGACTGCACGGCTTTCCTGGGAGGAAATGCACCAGATCTTCAACGTCGGCATCGGCTTTCTCCTGATTGTGGACAAGGAACACGCCGAGGAGGTCATCTCCCGCCTCAATGCCCAGAATTATGACGCCTGGTTGATCGGGGAGCTGCGTGAACGAATCGGCAGAGACGAGGAGCAGGTTCAGATCGTCTTCTGACCCCCGCTGAAAGTCCGTGCAATAGCGAGAACTGGTTCAATATTGCAGCTGATCAGCGACCTGCCAGATACGGATTGAAGTAGCCGAAGCGAATCCAGGGGGCTTGCCGTTTCAACTCGCTCATGAATGCATGCAGCCCCAGGGTCTCCTCCCTGATCTCCGGATACAATCCCAGATACAGCTCCGGATCGAGGTTCATGTTGCGCAACTGAATAAAGTCCACCTTTTCGGTTTGGACCAGGTCCGTGAGAGCACTCAATTCCGCGACCGTATCACTAATCCCTGGAAAAAAAAGATAATTCAGAGAAACGAACATCCCTGCCTGCTTGGCCTGACGGATGCTTTCCCGCACATCTGAAAACGCATAGCCGTTGGGTCGATAATACCTCTGGTACACATCATCCCGGGCACTGTTCAGGCTGACCCTGATCGATGAGACTCCGGCCCTTGCAAGCAGGGGGATCGTCTTCGGCAAACTGGCGTTGGTGTTCACATTGACGGTTCCCGCGCCCCCCCCTTTCCGGAACCCCTGCACGGACTCGGCGATCAGGTCGGCTTCGGTTAACGGTTCTCCCTCACACCCCTGCCCGAATGAGAATATGGCTTTGGGCTCACGCCGGCCATGGCGCTGCATGACCTGGATGATTTCCTCGGGGTTCGGGCGAAATCCAATTCGATTCTGGGTTGCCGGAAATCCCGATTCGCTGGGCTGCAGAGAAAGGCATCCCAGACAGCGGGCATTACACGTTCTCGACGTGGGCAAAGGCGCCTCATATCGGCCCAGGGCCAGATTGCGTGCCGCCGGACAGGCTGAAACCAGTGCGCAATTGGCAAGATGGCGCACCAGACGATTGCCGGGGAACGTCTTCAACCACTGCTTTGCACCGGCGTGAATCCGTTGCGGCGGGATTCCGGAGAACTGCTGCCGGGGATCCTGATCCACCTTTTCCGCGCAAACCCAGAAGCGATCGCGGGCAAATCCCACGGCGCCATAGGCGAAAAGCGGCAACACCGGCGCACCTGCTTCCGTCGCATAGGCGCAGACCGCGCTCAGGGTATGGCCGGGACTGACGAAGGCCGCCACGGCGGTTTGATCCGAGATCCGGACATCATTGCGTGCTCTGTCCCAACCCACGGCATTCCGCCCCGGCAAGAGAAACAGCTCGCACTCCTCCGGCAGCGGAATCAGTTCCTCGGCCAGTGGCTGCCGGATCTCAAATCCGACTCGGCACGACATCCCCAGGGAGGGATGATCGAAAATACGTCCTCGCTGATCCGCGTATACCATACGTGGATGAACATTCCGTGATCGTGACAATGCTGCCCCCCATGACAGAACAATACGCATTCGCAAGCCTGATCGATAGGTCATCAACCGCCCGACTGGCAAGTCCAGTGCCAGTGCGTCGGCAAAAGGATATTTTAAAAATAATTGCAACTATTCAGCATATTCTGAAAGTACACGGGATTGGTCCGGCTTACCTTGATTTTGCGGTCTCGCATGTTTGACTGAGCCAGGATTCGTTCATCAAACCATTGCCAAGCACTTGAAGCTCCAAATGCTGTTTATTCACGCAATGGTTTGATGTTACGAAGCCGGCGAAGGAGTCTGCGAGGCCGTAAATCAAGGCAAGCCGGACCTCAGCTGAGTAGTTGCAAATAATTCACCTTGAAGTCCCCCTTCGTGATGAATTGCGACGTAGATTTTGAGAGCAAGGGCCGATATGGTTGACCTGAGCCTTTTCGTTGCTCAGAATAGCCGCAAAAACATCGGCGACATCTCCCGTGCCCGAAGGCACGGACAGCAATGTCGAAATTGCACTGCGATCGTTGCCGATCAAACTCCGGATTCGGCCGTCAAAGAAACTTTCCGTACGCGATAAGCACCGCGACAAGATACCGTAAGTTGTTTCTGACCACATCAAGCCGACCACTGTTAAACCAGGGAGGAACAATGACCGGTGTGAAGCCGAAGGCTGCCATTTTCGATCTGGGAGGCGTACTCACCAGCACGGACCATCTCCATGCCAAAGCCTGGGAAGAAACCCTGAATCCTTTTCTGGAATCCGTCGCCGAAAAAGAAGGCAGTCCCTTCCGCCCTTTTGACCCCCAGAACGATTACAGGAATCACCTCGAACGCAGACCGGCATTCGAAGGAGCTTTGAGTTTCTTCAAGTCCCGGAATATCGAGCCCCCCTACGGCAGACCGGATGACGGCCCCGAAGCGCAGACCATCCATGGGCTGAGTCGGCGCAAGAACGACCTGTTCCTGGAATTGTTGAACACCCACGGCCCAAAAGTCATCGACACGTCCGTCGATCTGCTGAAGACGCTCAAAAACGAAGGCTTTCGGATCGGGATCATATCCTCCAGCCTGAACTGCGACTGCATTCTCAAACTTGCGGGGCTTGAAGGATTGTACGACGTCCGCATGGACGAAGAAATGCTTCAGGAGCAGAATCTCAAGGAAAAACCGCAACCGGACATGATGCTCGCTGCGGCCCGGGCCATGGAGTGCTACCCTGGCGAATGCCTGGTCGTGGATGATACGCTGGCCGGCGTTCGGGCTGGGCGAGCCGGCAACTTCGGGATGATCATCGGTCTGGCCACCAATGGGAACGGCGAGATGTTCCGTCAATTCGGGGCCGATCTGGTGCTGGGCGATCTCACCGAGACGTGTCCGGAAGACATCCGGAAGTGGTTCGAGCAGGATCTGCAAAACGACGGATGGAAACACTCCTATACTGGCCTGGAACGCGGCGACGAGAAACTGCGTGAAACGCTGACCACCGTAGGCAACGGCTACATGGGGGTCCGAGGCTGTTTCGAAGGCGAGCGGGCCTCATTTTATCATTACCCTGGAATGTACCTGGCCGGCATCTTCAACCGTGTCCCAAGCATGGTGCACGGCCGCGAAATCTTCAACAATGATTTCGTGAACTGCCCGAACTGGCTGCCCGTGGAATTCAAGATCGGCAACAGCAAGTACTTGAGCCCGCTGCAGATGGAACTGCTCAGCTACAAGCAGGAGCTGGATCTGCGCCGTGGCGTGCTCCATCGCACCATGATCTGCCGCGACGTCCACGGCCTGATCACCCGCATCCAGTCCAGCCGGCTGGCCAGCATGGCCGAGCCCCATCTGTGCGCGTTGCGTTATGAACTGACTCCGATCAACTATTCCGCGCCGATCACCATGCGCGTCAGCCTGGACGGCAACGTTGAAAACACCAACGTGCCCAGGTATTCCCAATTGACTTCAAAGCATCTGGAACTGATCCATTCCGGCAAGACCGCCGACGGTTTGAGCCTGCGAGTCAAAACCAGTGCATCCGGATATCAGATCCATATGGAAGCCAGAACCCGGCTTCTGGAGGACAACAAGAAGCTTTCGCCGGAGCGCTCCACTTTCAAGAACAATGCGGAAATCGGAGAAGAACTCCGGTTCCAGGCCTATGAAAACAGAACCTATGCCCTGGAAAAAACCGTGGCCGTCTACACGTCGCTGGACGGAGTGCAGGATCTGAGCAGCGCCGCTTCCTCCCTGCTTGGCAAGCATTCAGCCTTCAACAAAATCCTGAGCGCCCATGAACGGGCCTGGGCCGCACTCTGGGACAAGGCGGACATCCGGATTCAAGGAGACCGATTCGTGCAGCGCACCGTCAGGCTGCACATTTACCACCTGCTGGTCACGGCTTCCCCTCACAATCGCCTGTTGTACACCGGCATGCCCGCCCGGGGGCTGCACGGAGAAGCCTATCGCGGCCACATCTTCTGGGATGAAATCTACATCCTTCCCTTTTTCGACCTGCACTTCCCGGAAATCTCGCGCTCCCTGCTCCTCTACCGCTACCACCGCCTGAACGGCGCGCGAGAATATGCGCGCAGCTACGGCTTCAAGGGCGCCATGTATCCATGGCAGACAGCGGATGGAGGCGAAGAAGAAACCCAGGAAATTCACTACAATCCTGCCGGAAAGACCTGGGACCCGGACTTGAGCCGCAGACAACGCCATGTGTCCATCGCCATCTTCGCCAATGTCTGGCGGTATGTGGAACTGGCCAAGGATGAACAGTTCCTGCGGGATTACGGCGCGGAAATGCTGCTGGAAATCGCCCGCTTCTGGGCCGATATCGCGAACCATGACCCGGAAACCGGAAAATATCACATCGAAGGCGTCATGGGGCCGGACGAATTCCACGAGGAGCTTCCCGGCAATGATGAGCCCGGCGTCAAGGACAACGCCTACACCAACGTGATGGTGGTCTGGCTTCTGGAGCAGGCGCTCAAGCTGGTGGACCGTCTGCCCGGAGCAACCCTGAGAAAACTTCAGGAACAAATCGACTTCAAGATCGAGGAAACCGAGAAGTGGCGGGACATGATCAGGAAGCTCAACGTCCTGATGACTCCCGAGGGCATCATCCACCAGTTCGACGGCTACATGGACCTGGACGAGCTTGACTGGGACGCCTACCGGCGGCGGTACTACGACATCCACCGCATGGACCGCATTCTCAAGGCCGAGGGCGACAGCCCGGACCATTACAAAGTCGCCAAGCAGGCCGACGTGCTGATGATGTACTACCTGCTGGAACCGGACGAGGTGGCCCACATCCTGCGCGAACTCGGCCATGAGGTGGATGATCCCCGGGAATTGCTGCAGAAAAACTACGACTACTATGAACCGCGAACCAGCCATGGCTCAACCCTGAGCAAGGTGGTCCACGCCGTGGTGTCCTACTACATCCATTCCGATGCCGGCACGTGGCGCTGGTTTGTGGAAGCGATGAAAAGCGACGTCTACGACACCCAAGGCGGCACCACGAAAGAAGGCATTCACACCGGGGTGATGGCCGCCACCCTGGATATCATCCTCCGATGCTTCGCCGGCCTCCATCTGGGAGGGCCGCATCCGGTCATTCAGCCCAGATTGCCGGAACATTGGCAGAAACTGACCTTCCGTTTCCAACTCCAACGGACCTGGTACGATGTTGAACTCGAACACGGTCGGGCTCGGGTGTCCATTTCAGGACGCGAGGGCGAGGAAAGGGTCGTCCAGGTTGGGGAGAAGATCTTGCATCTTCTTCCCGGCAGATGTTCCGAAACTACGTTGCCGGATGATCCCATGCCCATGGATTGGAGCATTTCCGTATGAACAGGTTCATTCAGGACAAAATTCCGGTTGCCGACTCCGAGGCAACCATGGTCCACCGGCAAGGCTCCGGAAAGACCAGTTTCGACACGCGATCGGATAATATTTTCCTGGTGGGTTTGCGCGGCAGCGGCAAGTCCACCCTGGGGAAACTTCTGGCCCGGCGTCTTGGTATGACGTTCGTGGACACCGATGAAATGGTCGTCCAAAAAAACGGCCATTCCATTCCCGAAATCGTTGCATCTGAAAGTTGGGAAGCCTTTCGACGCCTTGAGTCCGATGTTCTGCAAGAAGTCTGTAATGAAAAAGGGCAGGTGGTTGCGACGGGCGGCGGAATCATTCTTGCCCCGGACAACCTGAAACGGATTCAGCAATCCGGCACGACCTTCTACCTGATGACCAGGATCCCGACCCTGCTCCAACGTTTGACATCATCCACCGCCCGGCAAGATCGTCCTCCCCTGTCCGATCTGCCGCTGGAGCAGGAACTCATTCAATGCAATATCCAACGTGGCCCGCTCTACATGTGCGCGGCCACGCACATCCTGCACACCGACGGCGTAATTGAGGATTCCCTGGCGGACGCCCTGGAAAAACTCGGCTTAACTGATACGCCATATTCGGAATGAGAACGATGAACCCTGCTTTCCGGCTGCCGGCACGCCCATTCATGACCATTAACAATTTTGACGATGAAAAACCTCCACCACCATCCAGAGTTCACATTTTTGTGGAACGACATGCTCGATAGTGCCGCATGTCATTGCAATTTTTAGCAATTCCAACTGCTTCCAAGTTGGTCTCAAACTTGAATTACAGGCTCCCGACACGCCACTCTAACCTCTGGAGGTTTCAATGATCGATTCGCCCGTATTTAATTGCCGGAATGCCGACGACGTAATGAAGGCGGTTCGCGAATACAATGTCAGTTTTGTTCAATTCTGGTTTGTGGATGTCATTGGAACGCTGAAAAGCTTCCAAATAACCATCAGCGAGTTGGAGGGGGCCTTTGACGAGGGAATGGGATTTGACGGATCGTCAATCCTGGGTTTTGCAAGGATTCATGAAAGCGATATGGTCGCCATTCCTGATCCAACGACGTTCCAACTTGTTCCCTGGCGGCCGGTGGATCGTCCCGTGGCCAGGATGTTCTGCGACATCAAGAATCCGGACGGAACCCCCTATGTCGCCGACAGTCGGTATGTGCTGAAACGGATTTTGAGCAAAGCCGCGGAAAAAGGGTACACGTTCTACGTCGGTCCGGAACTGGAGTTCTTCCTCTTTGAATCATCGAAGCAGCCCACCATCATTGATCATGGCGGCTATTTCGATGCTCCGCCCCTCGATCTGGGCAACGACGTCCGCCGGGATATCATTTTCGCCCTGAACAAGATGGGAATCACGGTGGAGTACAGTCACCACGAGGTCGCGCCCAGCCAGCACGAGATCGACCTGCGCTATGCCGAGGCTCTGCAAATGGCCGACATTGCCGTGACCTACAAGACCGTTTGCAAGGAGATTTCCCGCAGGCACGGTTGTTACGCATCCTTCATGCCCAAGCCCATTTTCGGGCAGAACGGCAGCGGCATGCACACGCACCAGTCGCTGTTCAAGAACGGCAGAAACGTCTTTTATGATGCCAACGACAAACATTTTCTCAGCGCGGAATGCAAAAGCTACATTGCCGGTCTGCTCAAACACGCTCCGGAATTCTGCGCCGTCACCAACCAGTGGGTCAATTCCTACAAACGCCTGGTCCCGGGATATGAAGCTCCCGTCTATCTGGCCTGGGCCCGCCGCAACCGCTCGTCTCTGGTGCGGGTTCCTCTGTACAAGCCGGGCAAGGAAGTGGCTACACGCGTGGAACTGCGTTCGCCGGACCCGGCCTGCAATCCCTACCTGGCCTTTGCCGTAATGCTCGCCGCCGGGCTCAAGGGCATGGAGGAAGGCTACAAGCTGCCGGACCCGGTGGAAGAGGACATCTTTGAAATGACCACTTCGGAGCGATCCGCTCATAAAATCGAAGCGTTGCCGGGCAGCCTCGGCGAAGCGGTGGCGGTTATGGAACAAAGCGCTCTGCTCAAGGAAGCTTTAGGTGAACACATCTTTTCCAAATTCATCGAAAACAAGAAAAAGGAGTGGGACGATTATCGAGTCCAGGTCACGCAGTATGAGCTTGATCGCTACCTCCCTTTTCTCTAACATCCAAAAACTTCCGTAACGTGAAAACGCCCCGGTCCCAATTGAAACCGGGGCGTTTTTGATGAGAGAGGACGCACTGGGTGCGATCCCGGGGGGGCGGGCATTTTTCACTCTCAAGTCGGTGCCAGAAACTGGGACCGCGGAGAGTATTTGCTCAAGTCATCTTCCGCAGACCTACCGGGAAAACTGGACCGGAGATTCCACAGATCCCAGTCCGCCGTGCACATTCATCCCCACAAGTCGCCACTGATATGATGCACTCGGTTCCCATTCACAGAGCAAAATCCTGATCACGCCGTTCTGACGCTTGAATTCGCTGGAACCATCTCCCAACAAAATGCGGCCCGTGGGTTGGAAAGGACATCCGGGGCAGTCCTCGTTGGACTCCAGCTGCATCCATTCCAGGTGTACGAATCCCAGCTTTTTGGATGCTCCATGCACCAGGGCACGCACATCCAGACACGCGTCTTGGCGCTGATGCTGAATCTCACCCCAATGGAAACGATCTTCGTCAACCTGCGGCACAGGCCAGCCCTTCTTGCCGCACCCGGCACCGATCACCCCTAAAATGACCAACGCAAAGAGGAGCAACCACACCCTATTCAATCGAAACATCATCACCTTTGCCTCCATGCCTTCAACGCTATTGATTCATTGGCCGCGGCAACACAGTACCCGGATTCGACCACGACCCCGCGAACGTGCCCTCTCTCTAAACCATGTCCCCCACGGAAACAAGAATCTCGTGCCGGAAGGTCAACTCATCATGGACTTTCGGCAACTCACCTTCAGCATTCCGGCATGGACATATGCTGCATCACAAGATATTGCCGATCTGCCTCCAAAGCATGTTCGCCTGAAACCCAAGCCATGATGCACCAGCCACTTTGGTCTGACATGACGCCAATCGATCGTTAACGAATAAAGTAATCTTGTCGAAGCGCATCACTGCTCCAGCAGGAATTTTCGGCTCAATCGAAACAGCCCTGGACACTGAAGGCGAACCTTGCGGAAAGCCTGCGAGAGAAACAAGTATTCGTAGCTACGGGTATTCTTTATTCAATTATGAACAGATTAAGTCAGTGCAGCTTTAGGTATTGTTGTGTAACTATTCAGCATATTCTGAAAGTACACGGGATTGGTCCGGCTTGCCTTGATTTTGCGGTCTCGCATGCTTGACTGAGCCAGGATTCGTTCATCAAACCATTGCCAAGCACTTGAAGCTCCAAATGCTGTTTATTCACGCAATGGTTTGATGTTACGAAGCCGGCGAAGGAGTCTGAGGCCGTAAAATCAAGGCAAACCGGACCTCAGCTGAGTAGTTGCTTTGTTGTTTCGCTTTTTTTTCATGTTTGCGCCAAGGAGTCCTTCGCCCATGACGAAACCTCATCCCTGTCCCCATCGAGTCTTATCCTCATTGTCGACACGATACAGGTGCATTGATTGCATCATCTGGTTCCTGCTCTTCATTTTCCTTGCAATTCCGCAACTTACCGGGGCGCAATCACTGCTTCAGCAGGAATTTTCGGTTCAACCGGACCAGCCCTGGACCTTGGAGGCGGATCATGTGGAAAGCCTGCGCCAGGAACAAGTATTCGTAGCCACGGGCAATGTCATGATCCGCCATGGTGTGAACAGAATCCAGGCGGACTCGATCCGGTACTTCCGGGATACCGGGTTCGCTCACCTCAGCGGAAATGTCAGGATCGAGTGGGATGGCGACATCCTCGTGGGCGAGGAAGCGGATTTCGACCTGCAGCAAAATATCGGATGGGTAACGGACGGTGAAATGTTTTTGGTCCAGGATAATTTCTACATCCGCGGCCAGTTGCTGGAAAAGCGTTGCGAACAGACGTACGCTTTCAAGGATGCACAGATCACCACTTGCGACGGTCCGATTCCGGCCTGGTCCATTCAAAGCAGTGAAGGGGAAGTGACCACCGGTGGCTATGCCCGCATGTGGCACACTCGCTTTCAGGTCAAAAACACGCCGGTGCTGTATTCGCCGTACCTGATTTTTCCGGTGAAGACCCAACGCCAGAGCGGATTTCTGATTCCCGAACCATACTACAGCAACCGCCTGGGCGTCAGCTTGAACCTTCCCTACTATTGGGCCATTGATGAAGAAAAAGACGCCACGTTCTACGCCAACATGATGAGCAAACGCGGTGTGATGATGGGTGCTGAGTACCGGCAGTTCACCGATCTGGACTCCAAGGGGGTCTGGCAGGCCAATTGGTTGCACGACTCGAAAACATCTCCCACTGAGGCGGATGAGGACCCGCAGTTTCAGGAAGACGGACTGACAAGACCCAACACCAACAGGTACTGGGTCCGCGGCAAGCATGACGGCTATCTTATTCACCCGTTGTGGAAAACAAAATTTGATGTGGATATTGTCTCTGATCAGAACTACTTGCGCGAATTCAAGCACGGCTACACCGGCTATGAAAGAACCCACGACAGCATGGTGCGAGACTTTGGCCGCGGCATGAACAACATCGACTCCCGTAACAGAGCCAATGCCTTTGAGTTGAGCCGCAGCTGGAATCAATTCGGCTTCCGAGGCGGACTGCATTACACGCAGGCCCTTGAATACTGGACGGACAATCGGCCTTCCACCCAAAATCCCACATTACAGCGTCTGCCGGAACTGAACCTGGATTATTACAAAACCCAACTCGGAACTTCGCCCTTTGAACTGGAAGCCCGCAACCAAGCCGTCTATTTCTGGCGAGAATTCGGCACCACCGGCGGTCGTGTCGATATAGCCCCCCGCCTGAGCTTGCCGTGGAACACAGCCTATGGAACCGTGACGCCCAGCACCGGTTGGCGACAAACTTTTTATGCCGTTGACAAGCATGAAAACTCTCGCAGAGGAGTGGATGAATCCAAGGATTTTCACGAACGCGGCATTCCAGATTTTCGCATAGACGCATTTACTTCCCTTTTCGGCATCCATGATCTTGGCGCACCGGGAAAAGTGACTCCGCTCGCGGAGAATGCAGGGAATTCGCAGTGGACCAAGATGAAGCATACGATTCAGCCTGAACTCTCGTACTCCTACATCCCCAGAGTAAACCAGGACAGCAATCCTTTTTTCACGGGGGATGACCGGATCAATGAGCGTAACCTGCTCTCATACACCTTGCGCAACACCTTCAACAGACGGCTGGACCGTGTCGTTGAACTTCCAAGACCTGATGGCGCCGAAGGATTCGTTTTGGAGGATGCAGTCCAAATCAGATCGACATATCTGGATTTTCTGCGCATCCGGTTTGACCAGGCCTATGACTTCGTGGAGGCGAAACGCGACGACCGACTCGATCAATACGAGCGCCGACCCTTCACGGACATCCGGACGGACGTCACCTTCTCGCCCGGCCGCTATATCGACCTGGTGAACCGGACTTGGTACTCCCCATACGACAACATGATCACCCAGCATGAGCACATGCTTCGGGGGAACTACCCCGGTCTTGGGAGTGCCTATTTCGGCTTCGACTTTCTTTCCGAAGTCACGGACGACTTCCGGCGCCGTAATCAGCAAAAACGGGAAATTCTCCGGGTCGGCGGCCTGATCAATCTCCCCCGCGGCTGGCACTTGAGTGCGGATTACAAGAGGGATCTCCAGACAAAAGAGGACATTGAAAAAATATTGGGGATCGGCTTCGCGCATCAATGCTACTTTTTAAATTTTCTTTTTTCCCAGACGCCTGATGAAAACCGCTTTGAGGTGCAGATTTCCCTTAAAGGACTTGAAGACATTCTCGGCTTGAGCTTCTAGATCGTAAGCCATTGAAACAGCAGCTGATATTCGTGGAGCAACCGAACAGTGGTCCGCTCAGGACAGATCGGCCGCCAAACAATCAGAACCGAAGGACTCCCCATGTTGCGCACACTCTTCATTCCGGCAATCGGCCTGCTGCTATTCGTCGCCGGGTGCGGCTACCACTTCAGCGCCAGCGCACCCATCAACTTGCCCCAAAATGTGACGAACATCTACATTCAGGATGTGGATAATCCGACCCTCGAAGCCTGGATCGATCCATATCTTCGCGCCAGGTTCCGCGATGAGTTCACCCGTCGCGCCAGGATCAACTGGGTGGATGGTGAAGCAGCCCAGGCCGCCGTCACATTGAGAATAATCGCCTACTATACCGACACCGAACTCTCCGGGGCGCGGGATCAGACCCTGCGGGAACGGGCCACCGTCACCATGGAAACCGAGTTCCGCAGCATGGTGGATGGCTCCTTGATCTGGTCCTCCGGGCGCATAACTGAACACGAAACCTTCGAAGCGGGAACCAGCGATATCGCCGCCGGACAGCGGGCGCTGGAAAATGCTATTCGGCGGACAGCCGACGGACTGGGGGCGGATTACTGATCTATCGCGGTCTCAGTTTCCCCGTGAAACGGCATTGGCATCAGGCCATGCGAGATGCCGCGATTAATGAAGAGCACAAAAAGGTAACGCATCACTGCACATATTTCGTGTTGGCTACCCCAAAACAAAAAGGCGACCGTATGGTCGCCTTTTGTTTTGAAAATGTCATCCACTAGCTCAGGTGTGGAGAAGTAAACGATATGCCTTTCACTTGATTACCGGTTTCCTTGGTACACCGGACTCGGAAAAAGAAAACCTCTCGATTCGCTCAGGATGCCAGACTCGGCATGCGAAAAAGATGCTTTAGTTTTTTCAACTCTAAGGTGCAGCCGGTCCTGCGGGAGCCATGAATACGGCTTGCACGCGCTGTCGTTGGCCGCCTTCGACCACGCCTCTGTTGTCCTGGAGGTGATAGGTGATCACTTCGCCGCTGATGGAGCTTTGGCCGTCCTTGAGCACCGGATTGCCTTCCATGACCACCACGCCGCGCTTGGTCCAGTATGTTGCCTTGCTGCTGGTTCCGGTCTGGTTCTCGCGCTCAATTCGAACATTGCCTTCGGCAAGCAGTTTTTCAATATCCTGGGAGCCGTCCGGGCCGAGAGACGGACCGGCTTGCTCGCCTGAAGCGGCCATGAAAACGGTCAGCTTGTCGCTCCAGATCTGAAAATCTTCCCGGTCTACGTGCACGCTTCCCGTGAAGACCACCGTACTGCTTTCCTGAACATATTCCATGTGGTCCGAGAGGATTTTTACCGGCACCTGACCCTGGGCATGCACGGTGGAGGCCACAAAAAACATGGCCAGTATGAAGCCCATGACCTTCAAGGATTGTATCATCATGTTCTCCTGATTGGTAAGTTGCTTTTTGCTGTTGACTTGTAACTATTCAGTTGCGTTCCGGCTTGTCTCGATTTTTGTCCTCGCAAATCCTTCGCCGGCTTCGTAACATCGAACCATTGCTCGAATAAACATCAAATTGTCGCTTCAGGCGTTTGGCAATGGTTCGATGAACGAATCCTGGCTCAGTCAGACAAGCGATGCCAAAAAATCGAGACAAACCGGAACATACCGAGTTTTGTTGTCAAAAGTGCTGAGTAGTTATGTTGACTTCGCAATAAGACTAAAAATTTCCTTCAATGGGGATCGAAGTGCCGGTTCACCCATCCACTTCATTATCAGGCAAATACTCCCGAATCCCTTGTGCTGTAAAGCCGGATCGATATTTACGTCCTATCTCCTTGCTGGAAGCGACAGCCAAGGTCACCAAGAATGATGGCCGCGGACCTGTCCGCGGGTCCGCATGCGGTGTCTCGCGGGCAAGTAGATTGGGTCGTCAGCATCCCGGGCAGGCGGGAGAGTTCCCGGCGCACGCGCCGCATCTCTTCCGGATGCGAAAGCCATTGCCATGCCTGAGTGGTGAGGTTGTCGGCATTTGCCTGGTTCTGAATGAATTCCGGCAGAACATTTCTGCGCAGGATCAGATTCGCCAGGCTGACAGCCGGCACCTTGACCAGCCGCACCCCCACCAGAAAGCTCAACCGCGAGAATTTATAGCCGACGATGGTCGGCACCTGCAGCAGGGCGCTCTCCAGGGTCACGGTCCCGGATGTGGCCAGGATCAACGCGCATGAACGCATTTGCTCGTATCGCCGCGGATGGTCAATGAAGCGCAGCGGAAGCTGCGGGGGGCAATGAACGCGAATCTGGTCTTCGTTCACCCCTGGCGCTTTGAAAACACAGAATTCAAGAGCAGGATCGAGCTGCAGGAGACGGGCCGCGGTTTGCGCGAACACCGGCATCATGCGCTCGATCTCGGACTTTCTGCTCCCGGGGAGGATTCCTATTCGATTTGTTTCAGGCGAAACATCAAGAATCTCGGGGCGAAGCAACTGCTCCAGCAACGGGTGCCCCACATACTCCGCCTCCAGACCGTGGGACCGGTGGAACTGCTCTTCAAAGGGCAGGATACAGAGCACCCGGCGCACATGACGGCGCAGAAAGTTGATCCGGCCGCGCCGCCATGCCCAGACCTGCGGGCTGATGTAGTAGAAGACCGGGATTTGAAGCTTTGACGCCATTTTCGCCACACGAAAATGAAAATCCGGGGAATCGACAAGCACGATGGCGTCGGGTTTGGCATCGGCAAGCTGCTTGCGGATCGTTCGCCACATCCCCAATACCCGGGGCAGATAGGCGAAGACTTCGGATATGCCCATCACCGAAAGGCCTTCCATGCGCAGCTTCAAATCGACCTGCTGCTCTTCCATGGCCGAACCGCCCATTCCGGAAAGCCGGACCCCCGGATGCATGCTGCGCAGCGCTTTGGCCAGAATCGCGGCATGCATATCCCCGGACGGTTCGCAGGCATTAATCCAGATTCGAGGGGGGGGCATGGCAGGTTTGTTCCGAGTTCACTCAGGTGGCAGTATCATGAGGGTGTAATCCAAACCGCGATGGGATTCGATTGCCATTGAGATCGAAATGTAATTATGAGTTTACTGCGAATCAGAATCCAATGGGGTTGAGGGATGAGGGGATCGAGGCGTTGTGGGAGATGCTTTCGCGGATCAGTTCCGCCAGCTCCATGGAAGCCAGAGCCGCTCCGACATCCGGCACATGGGCCGGAGCCACGCAGTCGCTCCCCCGGCAGTAGCCGACAAAAGCCAGGAGCTGTGCCAGCAGGGCCTCCTCGTGGCGCACGAATACCGCTTCGCGGACCGAAGCCAGGGAAACATCGGCATAGCGCTGCTCCACGGTTTTGCGATGCAGGACCAGTTCCTTTTGCAGCAGGTCCGCCTCGACGAAAAGGTCCGGACAGGTCACGGAGATCTGGCGGATGCGTTTCTCGGTGATCTTGCTGGCCATGATGCGTGAGATGGAACCGTTGGTATGCACCAGGACGGCGTGTGCCAAAGCCGTCAGTCCGTCCCGGGCCTGACCGAAGGCCTGGACATGCTCCACTGGCCCGCGCAGATACAGAGCCAAATCAAGATCGTGAACCATCAGGTCCAGGACCACGTCCACATCCAGGTTGCGATCCAAGACCTTGTCCGTGCGGGTCAAGTCCATGTTCACCACTTCCGTGGAACGCCCGACAATCTTGACCAGCTCCGTGACCACGGGATTGAAGCGCTCGATGAAGCCGACCTGAATGCGCAGATTCTTTTCCCGGGCCAGACGGGCGGCGGCACGGGTTGATTCCAAACTGTCCGTCAGCGGCTTTTCAACAAAAATGTTCGAGACATACCGGCTTATCAACTCGATGTATTCCAGATGCGTGGATGTCGGTGTGGCCAAAACAACGGCATCCACCCCGGCCAGATCCTCTTCCAGGTTGCCGGCGGCCCGGGTGCCGTACTCCGCGGCAAGTTGAAGCTCCGTGTCCTTATTGTTGTCATGGATGAAAACAACCTGGACCGGTTTCATGTAGGAAAGAACGCGCAGGTGGTTGCGGCCCATTTTGCCGACACCGATCAGGCCGACCTTGAGTGGTTGTGATTCGTTCATGATTCTCTCATTTGGATATTTTCGGATAGCGAACGGGATTGCGTAAACCGGTATCAGTCAGGTCCTCGCTCCCGGTCCGCAAAGGACGTCGGCGATCCGTTCCTGATCCCTGGCCTGAAGATAAGGATGCATCGGCAGGCTGAAAATGCGACGGGAAACCGATTCGCACACCGGAAGATCCCCTCCCTTGTATCCCAGGGGCTGAAACACCCGCTGCAAATGCAGGGGAATGGGATAGTAGACGACACTGGGGATTTTTGCATCCGCCAGGGCCTTCTGACAGGCGTCGCGGTGGTCCCTGTCCCTGGCCAGCAGGGAGTACTGGGCCCAGGCTGAGCTGAAACCTTCCGGAATGTACGGCGGGGTCAAATCGCATGGTTCCAGCAGGGGGGGATAGTTCGCGGCCAAGGCATGACGCCGCTCCAGTTCAAGAGGGAAAACATCCATCTTGGCCAGCAGCACGGCGGCCTGCAGGGCGTCCAGTCTGGCATTGGTGCCCAGCCGGGCATGCTCGTAGCGCGAGGTTCCCTGGCCATGCACGCGAATAGAGCGCATCACTTCCGCCATGTCGGCGTTGTTGGTGAAGCAGGCCCCGCCCTCGCCGTATCCGCCCAGGGGTTTGGCCGGAAAAAAGGAGGTGCAGCCGATATCGCCCAGAGCACAGGCCCGGCGGCCGTGCTCCTCGCCGCCAAAGGACTGCGCCGCGTCTTCGATCAACGCCAGACCATGTTTTTTTGCGATGGCCGATATCCGTCCGTGGTCCGCGGGCAAGCCGAACAGATCGACGGTAATCACGGCACGGGGAGTCAGCCCTTTTGTGTTTCCGGGCAGGGTATGGCCGGATGATCCGTCGACGAGTGCGGAAATAGCCGCGTCCAGCTTGTCCGGGTCAAGATTGAAGGTGCGGGGATCGATGTCCACGAAAATCGGCGTGGCGCCGAGCAGGGAAATAACTTCCGCCGTGGCGATGAAAGTAAACGGCGTTGTGAACACGGCGTCTCCGGGGCCGACGTCGTAGGCCATCAGCGCCAGAACCAGGGCCTCGGTGCCCGAGGAACAGGAAACCACGTGCTCCATTCCCGTATATGCAGCCAGCCTCTGTTCCAGTTCCTCCACTTCCGGTCCCAGAATGAACTTGCAACTTTTCATCACCTGAAACATGTTCGCTTCCAGGACCGGATAAATTGCCTGCTGCTGGGCCTTCAGGTCCACAAAAGGAATCTGGCGCGCATCCTGTTCGTCGCTGACGATCAGCCGACATTGCTCCGGTGAACATGTCTTAGGCTGCAAGGGCGATTCAATCTGGCGATTGCTGACCAGAACGTATTCATCGAGGTACTCGTCAGCCGCGAGAATGGTCAGGTCCAGCAACGGGTCAACAGTATCCTGGTGCAGTATCTGCAAGAGCTGCACGCCAGGAGCCGGCAACAGCCGAACCGTCTCCAGAAGCCCGGCCATGCGGCTCGCCAGGGCAGCGGAATCGTTGCGGCCGCCTTCCGCGGAAGCAATCCCGCGCATCAGGCAATCCGTGACTGACTGCGGATGAACCCATAATGTCAGGGTATCATTCCCGGCCATTTCCAATAAGGAAGAAACCGCGCCCTGTTCTTGTTCCTCGGCATGCACTGCCATGTCCAGGATATCTTTATCCAAAACGAAATGTTGCATTCTGATGGCACCTCTGGTGGATTGAAAAAAGAAAGAGGGGGAATTTAGGATGTTGATGAACGGATGTCAAAATATTCGTTAGTACGCCGACCATGGCGCGGTTGACCATCGGCTTCGCCTTCCTTACATTTTGATAGCTTCTCACTAACGAGACATTGATTAGCGATTTGAGCAGTCTGTTTTGAATCAGCTTTTCATCAACGCCGTCACCGCGTCCAACGACATCGAATATTATTTCGTTGTTTGCAACCATTCAGCTAATTTCGACGAACGACATGACTGGTCCGCCTTGCCTTAATTTTGCGCCTCGCATGTCTGACTGAGCCAGTACTCGTTCATCGAGCCGAAGACGAACAATGTAGCCCATGAGCTACCTCCTATTCAACGCCAACAAAGGATCTGTACATGCTGCTGGAAGTAAAATGTTACGCCACCCTCTCCAAGTTTCAACCCACGGAAAATGAATTCCATCTCGGACCTCATCCAATGATGCGCGATCTGATTGCTTTTTTGCGCATTGCCGAGGGCGAGGTGAAGATTTCTTTTGCCAATGGCGTCGTGGTCGGTCCGGATTATGAACTTCAGGAGGGCGACCGGATCGGGCTCTTTCCCGCCGTGGGAGGAGGATGAGGCCATGGCCGAATCGTTCAGCAGGCGGTACGTCCGTCACTTCACCACCCTCACCGAGCAGGACCAGCAGCGCCTGCATTCCAGCAAAATCTGCCAGCTGGGGCTGGGCGGCCTGGGTGGGACGCTGCTGGAAATGCTGGCCAGGATGGGTTTCGGCCGCAGGGGCGAGGGATGGATCAGGACGGCGGACGGCGATGTTTTCGAGGACAGCAACCTGAACCGCCAGTTGTTCTGCCTCGAATCCAACATCGGCCGTCCCAAGGCCGAAGGTGCGATGACCCGAATTGAGGCCGTGAACTCGGATATCGATCTGACTGCCCGGCAGACCGTCGTCATGCCTGATGAAATGCCGGGGTTCATCCAGGGAGCGGATATCGTCCTGGATGCCCTGGGCGATCTCCCGAGCAAGCTCGCCTTGCGCCGAGCCGCCGCCGCCGCGGGACTGCCGGTGGTCAGCGCCGGGGTGGCCGGATGGACGGGATTCATCACGACCCATCTCCCCAACGACATGTATTCCGATATTTTCCAGGGCGTTCTCGCCCAGGGCGAAGGCGCGGAAGTGTCCCTGGGAACTCTAGCCCCGTGCGTCTGGCTGATCGCCGCCCTGCAATGCCGCGAGGCCGTTGCCCTGGCCTGCGGCCATCCGCCGCTGTTCCACGGCAGCCTGCACATCGTGGATCTGACCGATGCCGGCTGGGAACGGATAATGCTCATGCCAGAATCTGCTGAGTAGTTTTTTTTCAGCAGTCCGCAAAATTCTGATTCAAAGACAGGGACGTGGTCCGGTTTGTCTGGACTTTGCCCGGTCTCTGCCGGACCGAGCCCGAATCCATTTTTGGGCCATTTCCAGACACGCAACCATTAACGACTACCCCCTGCCACAACGCTCAGCGAATTGCCCCATCCCATGCACGCAAAGCCCGATGGTACGATTCCAGCAAGAGACTGCCTTGGAGTAAAAACCGAGACAGCCATTCGCATTGACGGACGTCATCTTGACGTCAAAACTGAATCCAGGAGGAAACATGCAACGATTCAACGGACGACGACGCGTCGTCATCGAACATGTTCGCCCGGAAATTGAAGAAGGCATGTTTGCCGCGAAGCGTGTCGCGGGCGAGGACCTGCTCGTTCGCGCTGATATTTTCACGGACGGCCACGATCTGATCCAGGCCCGCCTGCACTTCCGGCCCCTGGGCGAAGAAAAGTGGGAAATCCATCCCATGAAGGCCCTGCCCAACGATCTCTGGGAGGCGCGTGTCGTGCCGGAATCACCCGGCGAATATGAATATACTCTTGATGCGTGGGTCGATCATTTCAGCACGGTGCTGCACGGGATCCACAAGAAACTTGATGCCGGTCAGGACATCTCCGTGGACCTGCTGATCGCTGCCTCCGTGCTCCGCTCCACCGCCTCCAGAGCAGGGGCCGAGGGAATCTCCGAACAGGCGGCGAGCCTGCTTCTGGAGACTGCCGCGGAACTGGAAAAGGGGCTCAGCCCCAAGCAGGGCCTGGCCCTCCTGGAAGATCCGCGTCTCCAGCGGGCTGTCCATGCCTGCCCTGACCCGGAATTGATCACCACCTACCCGCGCATTCTGCGTCTGTATGTGGAGCGCCCCAAAGCCCTGTACAGCACCTGGTATGAACTCTTCCCCCGCTCCTGGTCGCCCGAGCCGGATAAACACGGAACCTTGCGCGACGTGGCCAGGCTGCTTCCGGAAATCGCGAAAATGGGATTCGACGTGCTCTACCTGCCGCCGATCCATCCCATCGGACGGAGCAACCGCAAGGGCAAGAACAACGCCACCGAGGCGCAGCCCGGCGATCCCGGCTCACCCTGGGCCATCGGCGCGGAAGAAGGCGGCCATACCGCTCTGCATCCGGAGCTGGGCACATGGGATGATTTCGATGAACTCGTGGCCCGCGCGCGTTCCCACGATCTGGAAATTGCCCTGGATCTGGCCTACCAGTGTGCCCCGGACCATCCCTATGTCCGCGACCATCCGGACTGGTTCCAATGGCGGCCGGACGGCACCGTGCAGTACGCGGAGAATCCGCCGAAAAAATACCAGGACGTCCTGCCCTTCCACTTCGAAACCCATGACTGGGAGGCCTTGTGGCAGGAACTGGCCGACGTGGTCCGCTTTTGGATCAATAAGGGAATCCTTATTTTCCGGGTGGACAACCCGCACACCAAGCCCTTCGCCTTTTGGCACTGGCTGATCGCCACCATCCGCAAAGAGCATCCCGACGTCATTTTCCTGGCCGAAGCCTTCACCAGGCCCCGGATCATGGGCCGTCTGGGCAAACTGGGCTTTTCCCAGTCCTATACCTACTTCACCTGGCGCAACACCAAATACGAGCTGACCGAATACATGACCGAACTGACCCGCACGGACATGCGGGACTACTTCCGGCCCAACTTCTGGCCCAACACGCCGGACATCCTCCCGGAATACCTGCAGTACGGCGGGCGTCCGGCCTTCGTGATCCGCCTGATCCTCGCGGCGACCCTCTCCAGCAGCTACGGAATCTACGGCCCGGCCTTCGAGTTGTGCGTGGCCGAGGCCGTTCCGGGCAAGGAGGAGTATCTGCATTCCGAGAAATACGAGTGCAGGCAGTGGAACTGGGACCAGCCGGGAAATCTCAAGGAGCTGATCACCAGAGTCAACCGAATCCGCCGCAACCATGTCGCCTTGCAACGCACCGACAATCTGCAGTTCGTCCCCGTGAACAACGACTCCATCATCAGCTATTTGAAATATTCGGCGGACGGGGAGGACACGCTGCTGGTCGTGGTCACCCTTGACCCTTTCCAGCCGCAAACGGGACAATTGAATCTGCCCATGGAAGAACTCGGCCTGGCCGAGGGCAGACCTTTTTTACTGTTTGACGAACTCACCGGCGAACGGTTCATCTGGCAAAGCCGGTATCCGATCCTGGCCCTCAATCCCCACTCGCTCCCGGCGCGCATCCTGAGCCTGAAGCGGACCATGAAACGCGAACAGGACTTCGATTATTTCCTCTAAAGCGAGCCCTGTCCGCAACCCAAACAGAAGGCATTTGAACCGCCCGCTTCGCTCAAGTAGCGGAGGACGCCAAGAAGAATTTTTGCCTTCCGCTGGAAAGATGCGGAAGGCAAAAGGCTTCACGCCTGACGGCGAAGAGACATCACACCGACAGGGGTGAGGCATTCTTTTAAAAAGCAGCTCATTCCCTACTTTTTAAAATGTTTTCCTTGGCGTCCTCCGCGCCTTGAGCGAAGCGGGCGGTTATCTCATGCTCGTCACCAAGCTTCAGACAAACTCCTGCATCAGGCCTTAAATTTTCAAGTCCTTGGCGTCTTTGCGGTTCAAACTTGTTTTTTGTGACAGGATCGAGGGAATAAAGTCACTAATCCCTCCATGAACACGGCGCTCCGGATGAAGTCGGAGCGCCGTGCATCTACCGCCTGAAAGGCACCCCCCTCACTCCGCAAGCCAGCCGTCGCTCAGGCTGACCACTTCCATGATTTCCTGATAATCATCAAACCAGTATGCTTCCGGATTCTTTCTGCAGATGACGACCTCCCCGCTCTGCTCCGGAATCGCCGCCCGGTGATAGCGAAAAATGATCTGATCACTGGTGGAGGCCAGGACCTCGATCTTGCCCGTGGCATGGGACATGGTCAGCTTGGCGCGCTTGCCCAGTCCTGAACACATGTTCCTGGCTTCCTGATAAATCTGGTGCGCTTCCTCCACGGGCACGGCAAAGGGCAGGTTGCCCACCGTGGGGCGACAGAGAAAAACGTAGTACGGCGGCACGCCGATGTAGGAGAGCTTGTTGAAGAGTTCCCCCAGCACCTCGGGTTTGTCGTTGACCCCGCGCAGCATGGGCGTCTGATTGCAAAGCACGGCCCCAGCGCGCAGCAGCTTGTCACAGGCTTCGATGCTCTGGCTGGTGATCTCCCTGGGGTGGTTGAAATGCAGCATGAAGTACATCCTGCGATCCGGCAGGCTGTACTGCCGTACAAGCCGGATCAACTCGGGATCGTTGAGCACCCGGAACGGATTGTAGGCCATGAGCTTTGTTCCGATCCGGATAATGCGCACATGATCAATCGCCCGCAGTCCCGCGACGATGCGTTCCAGGCGGTCCGTGGGCAGCATCAACCCGTCTCCGCCGGTGATCAAAACATTATTGATTTCCTTGTGATCGCGCACATACGCAAAGGCCGAGTCATAGTCCGTCAGAAAATTCCGCTGTTCCGGATGAATGAACAGTCGTTTGCGAAAACAGAAACGGCAGTAGCCGCCGCAGGCTTCACTGGCCAGGAAGACCGCCGTGCTCTCGTATTTGTGCTGCACTCCCTGCATCACCGAATATTTGGCTTCATTCGAAGGATCCAAGTGCCCCCACTGCTCGAGTTCCTCGGAGCAGGGCACGATGACTCTGCGGATCGGATCATCCGGATCGTCCCAGTCGATCAAGGAAAGATAGTATTCATTGGAAAGAAAATCGAACTTTTCCATGACCGGTCGCAGTCGCTCCCGGTCAGCCTGGGGCATCTGGCTGATTCCATTAAGATTGGTGATGTTTTCAGGATAGGCCATTGATTCTCCTGGATGAAGGTTATCAGTTATGGGACTTTCCCATATCTCATAATCAATCCTTAAAGAACATTCAAACCAAAGCAAAAAACTTTCCGCAAAAAACTTACCCACCTCATGACTACATAAAAAAACACAAAATATGGCACAACTTACACAATTGACAGAAACTCATATCAAGGATTAGGATTGTTTTTCGATTTGCTGTCGAGGAGTTGACTGTCAAAGTCTTCTCGGCATTGCCGCTGATAATCCTTTTAACTTGCAAAATTTGGAGAAGACCGCATGAATCTCTGCAAGCGAATCCTGTTCGGCACGCTCCTGGGCTGTGTCGCCATGTTTTCAGCGATGACCGCTCTGGCTCAATCCGGAACGTTAGAATTTTTCGCCAATGGAGAGGAGCTGGCCACGGAGGGTTTCATCGAGCCCAAGCTGACCAAGGACGGCTGGACCCTGACGTTCAGTCATATTTTTGTAACTCTTTCGGATATCACCGCCTACCAAACTGATCCGCCGTATAATGCCTACGAAGGAGGCGAAATCAGCGCAACAACGACCGTTTCTCTAAAGGGCGTCCATACCCTGGACCTGGTCATGGGAGCCGATGAGAACTCCCTGGTACGCATCGGCGAAGTCCAGGCCCCCGCCGGCCACTACAACGCCGTCTCCTGGAGGATGACCAACGCCGAGTCGGGCATGCTGGCCGGTTATTCCATGGTTCTCACAGGGAAAGCGGAGAAGGACGGCCAGAGCGTCAATTTCCAGCTTTACTCCAATGAAGAGCGGACCTACCGCTGCGGCGAATATGTCGGCGACGAGCGCAAGGGCTTTCTTGAAGAGGGTGGCACTGCGGACCTGGAATTGACGTTTCACCTGGATCACATCTTCGGCCGGGCCGACAAGCCCGCTGACGATGAAATGAACGTTGAGGCTCTCGGTTTCGCGCCTTTTGCCGACGGTTCGAAAAAATATGCCATCCAGCTCCGGAGACTGCACATCGGGCATGCCGGGGAAGGCCACTGTGCCGTGGAGTGGCATTAATTGACTCAATGAAGTCGAGAGAGGGAAAGGACACATTCCCTCTCTTGCCCCCGAATACCGTCCAATGCGATCATTCCGAACGTCGACTCTTACGCTCCTGGCTGTAATCCTGTTTATCGGGCAATGCCCCAATCTGCTCCACGGCCATGGTGCGCTCATGAAGTTTACACCTGCGCCGGGCATTGTCGTTCACGCCAAGTACGACAACGGCCAACCCATGTCCGAAGCGCAGATCACGGTCTATGCGCCTGACAATCCGGCCCGGCCGTGGCTGGTGGGGCAGGCTGATCCGGAGGGACGATTCGCTTTTGTTCCGGATCCGGCCATCCCCGGAACCTGGGCTGTTCAGGCCAGACAGGCGGGGCACGGCGCGATAATCCACATCTCTACGGATGAGACCCGGAGCGACATTCCTGACCCCATGGTGAACACCACAACACCGCAGTTTAATCAGACCTCACAGGGAATTACGCCCATCCAAAAGGGACTTATGGCAGGAGCCATCGTCTGGGGATGTGTCGGTACAGCCCTGTTCTTTTCATGCCGGAGGCGTACCTGATGCATATTCCCGACGGAATTCTCCCCCTGCCCGTCACTCTGGGGGGGTATGCCGTTTCCGTTTCCATAGCCTGGCTCTGTATCCGCAAGATCAAACAACGGGAGGATCCGCGCGAGGACATTCCCAAGGCCGCCCTGCTCACCGCGGCCTTCTTCGTCGCTTCGCTGATCCACATCCCCATCCCGCCGGCCAGCGTACACCTGGTGCTCAACGGGCTGCTGGGTGCACTGCTTGGGCCCTTTGCGTTTCCGGCAATCCTCATCGGCCTCTTCTTCCAGGCCGTGATGTTCGGCCACGGCGGCCTGACCACCCTGGGCGTCAACGGCATCATCCTCGGTCTGCCGGCACTGGCCGCCTACGCCATTTTCCATCTGCGCAAAGGCCATTCCCGGACCGCCGGCCCCCGCAAGACCGCCGTATTCGGATTCTTGGCCGCATTCACGGCCATCTGCCTGTCCGTGCTCATCTTTTCCATGATCCTCTTCACGAACATGCCGGCGCACCTCAGTGCGGAGGCCGAACGTACGGCCATCACGGCCCTGGTTCTGGCGCACATCCCGCTGGCGCTGCTCGAGGGCACGCTGACCGCCCTGCTGGCTGTTTTCCTGCTCCGGGCCAGCCCCGCAATTCTGGAGGGCGTATGAACGCTCAGGCCATGTCCGGCACGGCCCACCACTCCTTTCTTCATCGCTGGGACCCCAGGCTGAAGCTCGTGGCCTTGCTCCTGCTGGCCTTTACCTTTTCCTTTATCGACAATCTTCGCGTTCTGCCGGCAATGGTCGGCATCACCTTGGCAATCGTTCTCCTGTCCGGATATCCGCTCCGCCTGCTTCTGCGGCGTCTGCGCTATCCTTCCCTGATCGTTCTCTTCCTTGTCCTGCTCCTGCCGTTCATCAGCGGTTACACTGCGCTGCTGGAATGGCGCGGCCTGCGTGTGACCACGGAAGGGTTGCAGGCCGCGCTGCTCGTGACCACGCGGTTCTTCTGCATCCTCTCGCTGGCCGTTGTTTTTCTGGGCACCACTCCCCTCCTGGTGAACATCAAGGCCATCCAGGCCATGGGCCTGCCGTACATCATGGCGGACATGGCCCTCCTGGTGGTGCGCTACATTGAGGTGCTGTCGGCGGATCTGCGCCGGATGCGGATCTCCATGCGCCTTCGCGGCCATGCGGAGCAATCCTTCTCCTGGAAGAATCTGCGCACCATGGCCTGGTTGACCGGAAGCCTGATCCTGCGCAGTTATGAACGCTCCCAGAGCGTCTATAAAGCCATGCGGCTGCGCGGCTATGGACACGTCGATGCCCGGCCCGACGAATTCAAAGCCACCCGCACGGACATCGCCTGCCTGTGCGCCGTATCCGCGGCGGTCCTGATGCTGGTCTTGCTGGAATTCCGGCTTTAGCGGCCGAGTTCTTTATCTTTGACGCGACTGCTGCAGCGCAAAGTCATGCACTATTTTCTTTAACTCGATTTCATGGGCCTCATACTCACCCAGATGGGCACGCATCAGGCTTTTCCAGAGCTTTCCATGGTTTGGAATAAAGAAGTGGAGCAGCTCGTGGACGATGACGTAGTCCCACAATTCCTGCCTGAGTCCGAGCAGATCCGTGCTGAAGTTGAGGTATCCGTTGGTGGAGCAGGAGGCCCATTTATTCCGCATCGGGCGCACGCCAAGCCAGACCACGTCAACGCCCAGTTTTTCCGACCAGTGATGGACTCGATCTTTAAACGCGCGCTTTCGATCCGGTTCTGTCATCACATAACCTGAGTGTAGAAAAGTCCTTATCCGGCAGTTCGGTCAAAAACCCCCAGTGCAAGAAGCAATAAAAGCTCAAGCTCGATGCATATCTTTTCATACAGTAAGAGTTTGAACTTTTGCGTCGATGCAGCAAATGGGAGTTTATCAGGGGGCTGGTCAGATCCTGTCCGCCTTTTCCAGCAGTGTGAAAAGCTGATCCACCAGGGCCGTCACCCGCTCCAGGTCGTCACTGTTGGCGTAAACGGCGAAGGTCACTTTCTTGCGCAGCTCACGCAGCGCGTTTTCGCTCTTTCTCCAGTTGGGAAATTCCACAAAGGCATGCTTGACCTTGCGGCTCACCTCTTCCGCGTTGGTGATTCCCGCATCCAGGAGCGTTCGATAGACAAAGTAGGTCAGCCCATCAAAACCCTTCTCCGCCTGCTCCCTTTTGCGCGCCTCATTCGCTTCCACTTCCCGCAATAACGTATCCAGCGCATCAGCCGTGCTGGTCTGACGATCCTCGAAACTCTCCTGTACAGCCTGGGCCCGCTGGGCCATGGCGATGAGATACGGGTCGTCGCTTTCCTCCTCGGCCTTTTTTTCAATGCTCTTGACCAGGTTGATGATCTTGTTCCCGTCCCCGCCTTTGTTCTCGGCAATATATCGTGCGGTATTCTCATTGATTTCGATGACATCGATCACGGGCTGAATGTAGCCGGTCCCGACATGCTTCTGGACCAGCTCACGAGTCTTTTTCTGAAAATCGCGATCAACCTGGATCCGCCTGGTGTAGGCCTTTCTCACGACGTTGTAGATCGCCGCGAGCGTTCCGTAATCTTCAATGAAGGGCCGCAGGAAGGCATCCGGGGAGATGATCTCGTAGAGCATCTCGATCTCTTTGAATTCTTTGAAAAACGCCTTGCGACGTTGCGGGTCGCGAAAATGCTCGATCAGGGCATCGACATCCTTGTCGTCAAAGTTCCGCTCGATCAGCGCCAGGTATTCCGGCGCCTGCTGCTCCATCTTGTTCTTGAACAGCACTTTGAGCAGCTTCAGATCCTTGATGATGGCGTTGATCTCTTCGCTGTCAAAGGCCAGGGCCTTCTCCAGCTTCTCAAAGATGCCGACGAAATCGAGCACAAAGCCGTGCGGCTTGACCATCTCGGCCTGCTCGTTCTCAAAAGGCCGGTTCACCCGGGCGATGGCCTGCAGCAAGGTGTGGTCGCGCATGGGCTTGTCGAGATACAGAGCGTAGAGCACGGGCGCGTCGAAACCGGTGAGCAGCTTCTCGGTAACGATCAGGATCTTCGGCTGCTGGTCGAGCTTGCCGAAGCTCTTGCGGATCTGCCGCTCCCGCTTCGGGTCGAGGTGGAACTCCTTGAGCAGCGCGGAGTCGTTGTTGTTGCCGGTGTAGACCACCTCGGAATATTCGGCCGGCAAAAACTGATCCAGCGCATGCTTATACAGGGCGCAGGCCTCGCGATCGACGCCCACCAGAAAGGCCTTGTACCCCAACGGCTCGACATTCTCGCGGTAGTGCCGTGCGACAAATTGCGCCACCTTCTGGATGCGGTCCGTGCCCTTGAGAAAATTCTTCAGGTTCACCGCCCGTTCCAGGATCTTGTTCAGCTCCGCGATATCCGCCACACCCTCGGCTTCGGCCAGGGAGAGAAATTCCTTATCCAGGGTTTCGTGCGGCACGAGCAGCTCGCTTTCGGCCAGGCTGTAGTAGAGCGGCAACGTGGTGCCGTCGCCGATGCTGTCGGCAATGGAATACTTGTGGAGATAGCCCTTGTCGTCCTCGCAGCCGAAGGTTTTGAAGGTGCCGCGCCCGTAGGCGGTCTTGTCCACCGGCGTGCCGGTAAAGCCGATATAGCTGGCATTCGGCAACCCAGCCATGAGGAAGTTGCCCAAATCGCCGCCCGTGGTGCGGTGCGCTTCATCGATCAGCACGTAGATATTCGATCGGGTGTTGATATTCGCCGGCATGTCGCGGAACTTGTGGATCATCGTGACGATAATGCCCCGGTAGTCGTCGCGCAACAGCTTGTTCAGCCGCGTGATACTGCCGGCATGTTCCAGATTGCCCAGCCCCAGCGCGGCCAGATTCTTGAGCATCTGGTCTTCCAGCTCGTTGCGGTCGATCATCAGCAGCACCGTCGGCTTGTCCGCCTCGGGTGCGCGAAAGAGCCGCTCCGCCGCCTTGATCATGGTGAAGGTCTTGCCGCTGCCCTGGGTGTGCCAGACCAGCCCGCGGGAGCGCCTTGAATCGAGTGCCCGGCTGACGGTCGCCTCCACCGCGCCGGTCTGGTGCTGGCGCAAGATGTATTTGTTCAGCTCCTCGTCCTTCTCGGCAAAGACGATGTAGTCCTTCAGGAAGGCGAGCACTTGCCCAATGGCGCAGAAGCTCATCACCTTGGACTCCAGCTTGCCGACCTCCTCATCCTTCCAGTTGAAGATGTTTCGGCGCACCGTGTTCCAGGTGACCCCGTAGGAAAAGCCGATGGCGTCGGTGGCGGTAAAGAGCTGTTGGGATACGAACAGCTCGGGCGTCTCGCGGTGATACCGGCGGATCTGGTCCACTCCCAGGGCAATCGCCTCATCCTTGCCGGCGTTCTTGCACTCGATCACCAGCACCGGGATGCCGTTGATCAGAAAGACCACATCCTCCCGCGTGCCGTAGTGGCCGTTGTGAAAGGCCCACTCCTCGGTGACTTCGTAAACATTCCGGCGAGCCTTCGGTTGCCTCTCCGGATCATCATAATCGATCAGGATCAGATCACGCTCGCGCCTCTCCTCATGATCAAAAAACTTGCCTCGGTTGCGCAGATGCTCGACGAATTCCCGATTGCCGAAGATGTTGGCGTGAAGGTGGCGAAACTGCCCGAGCAACGCGCCCGCGGCCTCGGCATAGCGCGGGTTGAACTCCCGCACCTTGGCGTCGAGCAGGTCGTCGAAGAAGAGCGAGCGGTTCTTGGCGCGATCGGCTGTCGGCACGACAGGATCAAACCCACGCCGCCGCTCGGCCTCCTCGCGGGACACGAATGTCCAGCCGATGGCCTCGGCGTAGGCGAGGATGCGGGCTTGGACGGTTTTATGTTCGCCGGGTTTGGGCATTTTATTGGTCACTCATCCAGTTTTGTATCCAGCTGCTTCACCATCCGGTCGAAGTCGCTTTCAAACAGCCGATCCTGCACGATGCGGTACTTCTCAAATTCGCTCTCGGCGTGGGCCTTGGCGATCTCCGCCGTCACCTTTCCCGCGTCCTGCAAAATCTTACGGTCGGTCGCCGCAATGAAGCGGTTCAATCGGGTTTCCCAATCCTGCATGGTCATGGGGATCTTGCGCAGCGCCATATCCTCCGCAACATCCAGATAGGCCGAAACCAGCCGTACCAGTTGCGCCATTTCATGTTCGGTCAGGTAGTTCTTGGCCACGACGACGTCGAATTTCTGGATTTTACCTCGCGGTGCATCCTTCCAGGTGGTCAGGCCCATGTGCTCTTTTTCGGCATCGGCACGAGTATGGATGACCTCCGCCGCCGTCTGCCCATGAATCGCCCAGTGCAGCTTGTTCTGTACAGTGGAAAAAAATCGCTTGGTGGCCTGGGCCGTCACGTCATAGTCAATGGAGGTCGCGTAGATGTCGGTGATTTTCTGGTAGAACTTGCGTTCGGAGAGGCGAATCTCGCGAATGCGCTCTAACTGCTCTTCAAAATATTGATTATTGAGGACGGAGCCGCCACTTTTCAGGCGTTCGTCATCCATCGTGTAGCCCTTGATGGTGAACTCCTCGATAATGGTGGTCGCCCATTTGCGGAACTGCACGGCACGTTCGGAGTTGACCTTGTAGCCGACGGCGATGATGGCGGCGAGGTTGTAGTGCTTGGTGTTGTAACTTTTGCCATCGGCGGCAGTTATCCGAAAATTTCGGATAACTGAATCTTCCTGTAACTCACTGTCGCGGAAAATCTTTTTCAGGTGATAGTTGGTGGTTCGCACATCCACATCATAGAGCGTGGCCATCATCTTCTGTGTCAGCCAGATGGTTTCACCGGCGTAAACCACCTCCACACCGCCCGTGCCGCTAGCCGCGACAAAGGTCAAATATTCCGCCGCCGAGGAACGGACGAGGGGTTTCTCAATCTTTCCGGAGACCTTCGGATACTTGCTCTTACTCATCCTTGGACACCTCCTTCCGGCACGTAAAGGCTTGAAATCAGACATCAGCCCGACCCCTCAGAGTTCTGATTTTCCAATTTCGGGATCCAGCAGATCGTCGAAGAAGAGCGCCAACCCCTTGCCATCGGATTTTGCGACTCATATGTGAGACACGACCATAAATTGCGACTCGCTACTTCACATTTTTGAGTTACAAGGAAAATATAATCGTGATGCCGACATATAACGAGAAATCAGTTTCATGAATAGGGTTGGAGATTCAACGTAGTTTGAATTTTTTCGCGCACAACATCGGGAACGCCTGCCTTTTCCGCAAACGATCTCCATTTCGACACCGTTGCCTGCACATCGGCAACGATTTTCGCGGCGCGTCCCCGTTTCATTGAAGCAGTCCTTGCACAGGCCTTGAAATCCTCCAGCGTGAAATTGTCGCGCTTTCCATTCATCATCATCTGATGGCTTGCCGTCCACGCACCCGCGGGATTAAAGCTGTAGGTCATATCAAAGGCCGGTGACAGCGACCACTCACCGGATTTATTCATCAGGAAGGCAATATTCTTCACGTGGTCGTCTTGATTGCGGGCCACGATATTAAAGACCATGCGCCGAAACAGTTGCTCGATGGCCTGCATTGGCAACTGCAGTTGCCGCATCACCAGCAACGTCTGCTCGTAGCTGTAAGCGCCTGCCATATTGAAATCGTAGTGTGCGAGGGCGCAGAGTGACTGCATGTGAAGTTTTTCGCCGGCAGCAAGACGATCAAAGCGGCGCGTCATGAAATGCGACCGGCCATTCTCTTTGAACAGCCTGCATTCACTGATTTCAATGCCACATTCAAGCGCCATCAGGTAATATGCGTACTCGATCAGCCCGTAGCCTTTTGAGTCTTCCAGTTCCTTATCCTTATTGCCGCTGACGCCGTCAAATTTCAACAGCCAGTATTCAAACCCCTCGCCGGCTTTGACCTGACCAGACCGCACTTCATTAGTTTTTGGGTTCCATGCGATAACCGCCTTCGCCCTCGCGCCACCGGCGGATGTGCCCACGCGAAGAATATCCCTCAGCGCATCCTCTTTGCCTTCTGCCGTAAAGGACGCCTGGAGGTTATTCCTGTGGGTCAATATCTCCGATGCAAGCATCACCAACCGGCTGACCTCAATGGGCGTGGTCTGCTTTGCCTCGGGGCCGATGGCCGGGGCAAATTCCAGCGCACCCATGCCGCGTTCACCAGTATAGCAAAGCCGCTCAACCGCGTTGAAGGAATCCGGTTGCCGCCCCTGCGATGCCAGCCAGGCATCAAGCAGCGCGTTGCCAAATTTGTCAGGCAGCGAGTCGGCCAGCAGGCCGGGCAGCCCAAGAAATGTCGGGCGAGAAAGCTCGGGGAAGCGGTACACGCGTCGGGACAGCGGCATCACAATCGGCGCGACTTGAATACCGCTTCGCGCGAATTCCGCATCGTATTCAAAGCTGGCGACTTCCTCCCCATCCTGTAGTGAGACAGCGCCGATGGTTTTACCCCACAGCCTGACTTCGGCAAGCGTGCTCATGAATTATCATCCCAGCGCCAGGGTTTGTCGGTCGCCTTTGCGGCACGTCGACCCGAAGCCCGTTGTCGGACCTTGCCCTTCCGCTTTAATAAATCCATCGGCCTGGGCCCGGACTCCGGAATCAGGCCATCCAGCCCAGATACGGCGTCCAGCACCCGCAGCACCCGAATCAGGGTGGTCAACTGCGACGTTTGTCCTGCCTCCATACGCTCGAGGGTGCGCTTGGCGATACCTGCCTGTTCGGCCACTGCCGCCTGGGTCAGCTCCAATTCAACCCGGCGAGCGGCAATACGTGCCCCCAATTCGGCCAGCACGGCGTCATCTGTGAGTAAACTGGTGATTTCCACAGTCGTCATACATTACGAATATGTCGGTTAAATCTCTATAAATCGTCAACTGTTTCGATATATATCTTGGTAATTTTCTTTAGTCAATTCGCAATAAATGGCGATATAATAATTTTATTCATACTTAGTCATAATTTCTTACGATATATACTTCATGCTTTATGAGCTTGCCCCGGTTGCCGTAGATCTCGATGTGCAGATCACGGAACTGCCCGAACAACGGCCCTCAGCCTCAGCGTAGCGCGGGGTTGATTTCCCGCACCTTGGCGTCGAGAAGGTCGTCGAAGAACAGCGTTAACCCCTTGCCATCCGAAGTTATGGCGAACCGCAGATTTCGCAGATGTGCGCAGATTAGTTTTTGGAGTTTTTTCATCTGCGGTTCAAATCCGCTCCGCTACTCGGCTTCCTCGCGGGACACGAATGTCCAACCGATGGCCTCGGCGTAGGCAAGGATTCGGGCTTGGACGGTTTTATGTTCGGAGGGGGTGGGCATGCTATTTCCCCTTGATGAGTTTGTGCTCCTCGCAACGTGTCAACAGGCTGCGCAGCCCGCTGATAAAATCTCTGGCCTGATCAAATGTCACTTCCAGCCGTCCCGGATTGTTGTGGCAAAGAAAGTTGATTAGGTCCCCTTGGCCCAGCACTCTTGCGAGGTCTATCCCAATCGCACCTTCCTTGGTTGAATCGGCATTAATCAGCAGCTTCCGCAACTCGTCTGCGATGCCGGCGAGAACAAAGTCGCCTGCGGTGTATTTCCCATCTGCCTTGAACCTCACTTTCAGTTCAATCTTCGCAGCAGAGCGGGCGAGAAAGTCCTCCAGAACCACACGAAACGGCCCACCGAGATTTCGGTAGTTGGCTTCCGTCAAATTTTCCGTGATGAATTCCCAGGAGCTTTCTGACACTGAAATGACCGGCCCTGTGTCCACGGACCAGCCGTTGATCTGAATATACTGCCATTGATTCTGCAGCCCCATCACGCGGGCGCTCTTCTGCAGAAGCTCGTTCCAATGGTCATCATGGGTTGTCAGAATAATCTGGAAGTCTTTGAATTCCGTGAACAACAGCTCGCCGACACGTCGCCTGTGCTCCTTGTCGATGCTCGTCAGCACATCATCCAGCACGAGGAGGGTTCCCGGAGGATTGAAAATGCGAACTGCCGCCAGAAACAGACAAAGACCAAGAGAATCAAGGTGTCCCTCGCTTAAGAACGCGCGTGGATCTTTCGAGTTCGCGAGGCCCAAGAACTGAATGGCAAGGCGCAGGCCTCCAGTGGCTGCCCGGGAGGTAGGTTTGAATTCAAGTGCTGTGCATTCCGAGGCTTCTCCTCCATCGGCGAAGTCATGCAGAACCTTGTAATAATCCAAAACCTTGCCCGAAATCTTTGTGAAGACCTGTTGAATCGCGCCTTCCCGAGCCGAGGAGAAACACTCCCTTGCGATGGTCGTCCGGCGAAGGATTTCTCTGGAGCCCGCGAAGGCAGATTCGGCCTTCTCCACATCCTGCCAAGAGGCGATGCCGCGTTCCAGTAGGGCAATTGCAGCCTCCAGCTTCGCAGAGTCTGGAGGGACCAATGCATCTTTTTGCTTATTCAGCGCAACTGCCACCGCTTTCCGAATTTCAGCGATGGCTTGAAGACCTTCGGGAACCACAACGTATTCGACAAAGTCATCCTTTTCGGCACGGGCGAGGAATCGAGTAAACCGGAGTGCCTTTGCACGCGCACCCCTTAACTCCGTAAGAGTGGCCGTCTCGAACAAACCCGAATGAGCGAGGTCCTTCTTGAGCAGATCCGCAATCGACACCGCGTATTGTTTGAGGCGCCCAAATGCAGCCGCTCGCTTGGACATTGCATTACGCAACTCTTGAAGCGCCTCGCCTCGCTCTTTGAGCCGGGCGAGCAGAGCGTCCAGCGGTTGCTCCAGTTGGGTTTCACATAGAGGGCAATGTGTCTCGTCGTTGTGTCCAGCGAAGTAGCACCTGCCCTCCTCAATGATACTGCTGCGTGGGGCATCAGCAGAAGAAACGGCCAATTCGGCGATTTTTCCTCGCAGTTCGTTGACGGTCTTTACGTCGGCGTCAGGCACAATTGCCAGCGGGGTCTCAATGCTGACTAGGGCACGGGTGATCGCATCTATTTTCTTTCGATTGGCCTGAGGCCTCTTGGCCTTGAGCAGTGGAAGCCGAGATTCCAAATCTTCCCACTTTTCGATCTCCAAACCGAATGCCTTAACCGTCTTCGCAATCTGAGCAAAGACTTGTGCAAGATTGGTGGGAACGAACCCAGAAACCGGATCTTTGAACAACGCGAGATTTGTTTGATGGGAGGTCTTCGTTCGACCGACTGCTATGTTCGCTTGGCGTTCAGCCTCGACAAAACTGCGTTGAAACCGATCCACCTTTGTGATCCCGAGGAGTTGGACAAACTTCTGGTATCGATCCGCATCTTGATCACAAACAAAGTCCAAGATCTTCGCACGACGGAGAACAAACCCATCAACCTTCGGGTGCTGTGTAAAGAAATCATTGATCGGCTGCCGATTGGTGAGTTCGAGGGTGTCAGAGGAAAGTTTTCGAGAGATTTCTCCGTTAGAAGGGCTTAGGGCGATAACCACCTTCGGGTCTCCGCCAGTTCGGACGTTCTTAACCGCGTCGTCGTGAGAAATGCTACCTGTGCCGGCACCCGTAAAACGGGCGACCTGTCCCGAAAAGACGAACTCAATTCCGTCTACAAAAGCGCTCTTACCTTTTCCGTTCGTTCCGAGGATGACAAGGTTCTTGCCTTTGAGCTTAAACTCATTCGCTGGGAGCCCTCGGAAATGCTCGAATTTGATCATCCGGACTCTCTCATTCATTACCCACCTCATCTTCCACACAATCGTTTTTCGAAGCGGCGGCGATAACTTCGGCTGCTGTAGGAGTCTCTGAATCAAGCAACCGGACTAGTGCCTCCTGCGCAGCGATGGGAAGTGAAGCGGCCGAACTGAGCGCGACGGTAAATTGCGCCGAGAGGTTCTGGAACAATTCAACTCGTAGATCTCGCTGCGGTGCTGGTTTTTCTGCCTCTTGCGGAGTCGTTGATTCCATATCTATTCCGTTGATTGTGATTTTTGAAATTCCAAGCGTGTACGCGGGTCTTCGCGGTCATCAGTTCGTGAAGGAGGGTGCGGAAGAGGTTTTGGAGAGTCGCCTTTTTCAAAATGGCGTTGTTCGCCTTATCGTCGATGAGCGCCAGTGTTCGTGCAATCTCCTCTTGTTCCTCGATTGCTGGAACCGGAACGAGCATCGTCTTCAGCGTTCCCGAGTTGATATTAAACTTCCCGTCGGCGGTTCGGATTGCTTTTTCGCTGAGAAATGACATCCCGACTTCGGTTCTCGAATACTCGTTGAGAAAATCGGGATTGAGGACAGACGGATCTAAGCGGACTCGGATAAGATACGATGCAAAATAACAGTCGGACAATTCACCATTGAATTTTGAGCATCTTCCAGCATTCTCCTTCACGCCATTCGTTCGAACAAAAAGGAGATCACCAAGTTCGAGTGAAAGCTTACCAAGTTCGCTCTTTTTGGGTTTACCGAACTTTAGGTCTTTAGGGTCAATATGGCCACCAACAACATTCGGAATTCTCAAGACGGGTTTCCCATCTATGTCGTAGCCGCATTTCACGGATGTGCCGTATTGAAAGGATTCAGCCTTGGTCGCCAAATTCACCACCTCCCAACTTTCGGGGACGGGGCCGATTTCGGTTTGTTTTTGGGGTTCGTTGCGGAGGCCTTCGGTAAAGAGCTTGTGCATGAGGGCCTTTTTCAGCTCGGTGGTGGCCTGAATGATCCGCTCCTGCGCTTCGATCGCCCGCTGCACCGTCGAAAGGATGTGCGCGATCTTCTTCTGCTCGGGGAGTGGGGGGAGCGGAATGAATCGGTCGCCAAGAACGGTTTTGCTCAAACGCTGACGACCCGTGCTGCCCTCCATTTTGCCGGCAAGGTCGGAGCGGACTTCGGGATGCAAGAGATAAAAGAACAAGTAAAGCGTATCTGAGTGTCCTTTCCGGCCACGCATCGGGATCACTTCGGTTGTGGCATAAGCAAAGTCAGTCTCGATATCGACAATAGCCTGCTTCCCGTTCTCGAACGACGGCGTGATCTTTGCGACCATGAGATCACCGTTTTCGACATAGGTGCCGCTTCCGAGCTGGGCCAAAGGCTTTGGCGTGAATTCGGACACGTGAATCCGACCTAAGGGAATTTGATCCATCCGAAAAAACGGGATTTCGTCGCCATTCTTTGAAAGATCGAGACCGCGAGGCTTGCCGGTAAAGTCAAACGACTCGGCGACTGGACCGAGCTTCCAATCGGAAGGAAATTGGAACTGTTGGATCTTCATACCCCGATCTCCTCCAGAACCTTCCGCAGGGTCTTGTCCATCGCCCTCGCCAGAGAGTGATTTAACCGCAGATTGCGCAGATTTGCGCAGAGGATTTTCTGAATGCCTGAATCTGCGTCCATCTGCGTCATCTGCGGTTTCATCTCTTCCATCTTCACACCCTTTCTCCCTTCCGTTTGAGTTCCTTCTCCAACTCCTCGATGGCTTCCAGATCCTCGGCATCGGCTGCGATGGCTTCCTTTTTCCGACGTTTGGCGTCGAAGTCTTCATAGCGTTCGGTGGCGATGGTTTTCATGGTCTCGTGACTAACGGAACCGGGGCCGTCGAGCAGGGGCTGGTCGTTGGAGGCGAGCATGCGGTCTACGCTGTTGCGCCAGAAGTCGAGGGTGAGATCCTTCTGTTGTTTGGCGCGGAGTTCAGCTTGTTCGAGGAAGATGACGACGAGACGGTTGAGGGTGTCGACTTCGTCTTCGGTGAGGTAGTTCTTGGCGACGAGGATGTCGTGCTTGCGGACACGGGAACCACTCCAGGTGGTGAGGGCCATGTTGGGCTGGCTTGCATCAGCACGGTCGACAATGAGCTCGGCAGCAGTCTGGCGGGTGGCGGCGTAGAGCAGCTTGTTCTGCACTTCGGCAAAGAAGAGCTGGGTTTCCTTTTCGCGTGCCTGATAATCACTGCTCAGGGCGAAGAGGTCGCGGACTTTCTGATAGAAACGCTTTTCCGAAGCACGGATGTCGCGGATGCGGGCCAGGAGTTCGTCGAAGTAGTCCAGGCCGCCGGGGTTCTTGAGGCGCTCGTCGTCCATGACGAAGCCCTTGATCAGGTATTCCTTGAGATGGCTGCTGGCCCACTGGCGGAACTGGACGCCCCGCGGGGAGCGCACGCGGTAGCCGATCGCCAGAATGAGGTCGAGGTTGTAGAGCCTGGTCTGGTAGCGCTTGCCGTCGGCGGCAGTTGTCAAGGATTCCTTGACAACTGAGTCTTCGGCTAACTCTCCGTCCTCAAATATGTTCTTGGCATGAAGGCTGACATTCTGCTTGGTTATTTGGAAGAGCTCGGCGATTTCAAGCTGGGTGAGCCAGACCGTCCGGCCTTCGATGCGCAGGTCGAGCCGGGTGCGCCCGTCGTCGGAAGTGTAAAGAACCATTTCGCTCATACCCCGATCTCCTCCAGAATCTTCTTCAACGCCTTGTCCGTCGCCCGCGCCAGAGAGTAGCTTAACCGCAGATTGCGCAGATTTGCGCAGATGATTTTCTCAATGTCTGAATCTGCGTCCATCTGCGCTATCTGCGTTTTCATATCTTCCATCTTCACGCTTTGCCTCCCCTCTGTATGAATTCTTTGGCTTCAGTTGCCCGGGTTTTCCGGACAACTCAGTGTCACCATCCGCCTTTGACTGGGGCACTCAGTGCGTGCACAATTTGAGGATCGGAAATACATCGGCGAAGCGGATCATGCTGAAAAGGTTGCGCCGCCCAAAACCTCGTCCAAACTCCCTCGTCAATTGTGCACTCAGTGATTGCACAATCTCTTTTCCGTATTCAGCGCGCTGACTTCCAAGGACTTCCGTCTGGATACGCTTGCCTATACGCCAGTAAAGAACGTCATTTCAGCATTGACTGTGCGGGCGATAGTCTCGCGGGTTTGCTCGATCATGGAGCGCACGTCGGCCACGAGTCCGGCGTCGCTCTGGACGACTTGTCCGATTTTTATGTCCGCTGCTCACGATACCGCTCATTCGCCCCCCCCGTTTTTTGCCAAAAGCTCCAGCACGGCCCGCCCCTTTTCCGTGAGCCGGTATTTCTGAAAGCGGCTGGTTGGCTTTTCGGGGATGGTGGGTTCGATGATACCGGAATCCACAAGTCGTTTGATCTGTTTGTGCAGTTCTCCGGAAACGGTCTTATGACCGAGAATCGGAGCCAGACTTGCCTTGCCTAGTGGCTCCTCCCGAATGGCCAACACTACCTTCGCAGCCAAGGCCGACTCTAGCCGTGACTCTAGCCGCGACTTTAGCCGTGACTCTAGCTGTGAGCCGACTGGGTCGGTGACTTGTCCGGTGACTTGCGGGGTGACTTGGTCCCGACCCAGTCTAGACTTGGCCCCCGGCTCAGGCATTTTCCTCCGGATCGTCAACACGAAAAAACCGCCGTCAAGCCTGATTTCCGGTTCAACAAGCCCAGCCTTTTTGCATCGCCGGATCATGTCGCGGATACCGGTTCCCATACGTTCGATGTACTTGGTCAGGTACATGGGCTCGGCAATAAGCGGATTGTGCGGGACCGAGGCATGTGGGCCGCGCAGTTTTTCCAGGGTCAGGGTCGGCGGCAGGGTGCCGGGGTTCCAGACTTCCAGCCGGTCTTTGAAGAGCATGACCTGGACGCTGCCATTGCTGGTGTAGTCGCGATGCACTACGGCGTTGACGATGGCTTCGGCGACAACTTCCTGGGGTATTTCGTATTTTGTCGGGGCCTGGGTGCTTTCGGCTCGCGTTCCCACCCAAAGATCGATCTTGGAAAGTACGAAATCCTTGGCCTGATCCACCAGATCGAAAACCGTGCCTTTGTAAACCTGATAGGAAGGAATGGGTTTTTCCACTTCATAGCCGTGGAAATGGGCGCATTTCACCTCGGAAGTGATCAAGAACCGCTGAGGCTGTTTGCCGAACAACAAAATGGCGGCATGAGTCGGTCGTCCCTTGTCGAGCAAATTGAGATGCTCCAGGACCTCATGCGGCGGCGTATCTCCCGGTAAGGGAAAATTGTGGCCGCGCCGGGAAAGCACAAGAAAACGGGTAATCTTGTCTTCGGCAAGATCATCATACGTTGCGTTTCGACAGAACGTGGCATCAAACGGGCCGAAACGGATCAGTTCCCGCTCTTCAAGAATCCTGATCAGACTTGCATAAACCGCGGCGATCAGCTCCTCGGCGGAATTGATCCGCCGCCGGATCAAGCTGTCTGTGACCTGATCAATCAAGGCTCGCATTTTCGGATGCCGAACGCTGTCATCGACTCCCTTGACGAAGATCAGCCGGATCTTTCCCTTTTCCGTGGCCCGATTGAACTCACGGTGGGTCGGCGAAAGCCCCTCGCCATCTTCCCGGCCATACTCCTTGCCGAAGATGCCCAGATAGATATCACAGCGATCCACCTGGTCGAGGTAGCACTGATCGGCCCGCTGATCGGCCGCCGGCTGTTCTTCAAACAGAAAGTATTCGAAAAAGCGCCGCAGCATCGGATCCCCGGAAAGGTATGCGGCCAGGGCCTTGCGCTCAGCGGCGAATTCCTTTTGCACGCTGCTGATAAAGATCTTCACGCGCCGACTCCGAGTTGCCTGAGGATGGCATCAAGAGCCTTGTCGGTCTCTTTTGCCTCGGCTTCGATGACCCTGAGTTCCGCGACGATCTCGGCGATGGGCCGGTAGGTTTCGGCATCCGAGGTGTGAATGTAGCGGCTGGGGGAGATGTTGTAATCGTTCTTCTTCAGCTCGGCGTGATCGACGATGCGGCTGAGCTTATCCTCTTCCTGCCACCCGATGAGGGTGTCGGCGATACGCTGAATGCCCTCATCAGGAATGAAGTTCTTGGGGTCGCCCTTTTGGAAGACCTGGGATGCATTGACCAGAAAGACCTTGCCCTGGCGCTCCTTGGGCTTGGCCTTGTTCAGGAACAGCACGATGCCCGGGGCGGTGGTGTTGTAGAAGAGGTTTTCCGGCAAGTAGAGCACGCTCTCGATGAGGTCGTGGTCGACGAACCACTGGCGGACGGTCTTTTCCTTGTTGGCGCCGGCATTGCCCGAGCCGCGGGATGCCGCGCCGGTGTCGAGGACCACGGCGGCGCGGCCTTTCTCATTCAGGCTGGCATGCATGTGCTGGACCCAGCCCCAGTCGGCGGAGGACTTGCCGGGAAAGCCGGCCCCGGCGGGAAAGCGGTCGAGTTCGTCGTTGTCGTAATCGGCCTCGGTGAACCAGTCCTGGTTCCACATGGGATTGGCGACGACGCGGTCGAAGGTGCGGAGCTTGCCCTGCTTGTTGCGGAATTTGGGATTCTTGAAGGTGTCGCCGATCTCGATCTCGCCTTCCATATCATGGATGATCATGTTCATGTTGGCCATGGCCCAGGTGTCGGCGGTGTACTCCTGGCCATAGAGCTTGAGCGGGGCGACGGTGCGCTTCCTACCCCTGGCCGCCTCTTCCATGGCGATCTCGCACTTGATGAGCAGGCCGCCGGAACCGCAGGTGGGATCGTAGATTTCCATGCCGGGCTCCGGCTGAAGCACCTTGGACATAATAGCGCCGACTTCCGGCGGGGTGTAGAACTCGCCGGCGCTCTGGCCGCCGCCCTCGGCGAACTTGCGGATCAGGTATTCGTAGCTCTTGCCGATGATGTCGGCCTCGACGTCCTCGAGCCCGAGGCGTTTGGTGCTGATCGCTTCGATCAGGTTGGAGAGCCGGTCGTCGTCGATATCCCGCTGGCCGTGGGTGGTGGCGTTGAAGTCAACGCGGTCGATGATGCCCTGCAAGCGAGGATTTTCCTTGGCGATGGCCCGCATGTGGGTGGTGACGCTTTCGCCGATCTTGTCGGAGAGTTTGCGGATGATCGACCAGACCGGTTCCTCCGGGTCTTCCGGCAGCAGGGGCAGATAGAAGCGCACCAGCTTGTGATCGGCCTTGACCAGCTGGAAGGCCTTTTTGCGCGAACCGACCTCGGCCGCTATCCGGTTGACCTCGTCATCGAAGACATCGCACAGCCGCTTGGTAAAGATCAGCGGCAGAATGAAATCCTTATATTTCGGTGCATCCTTGGCGCCACGGATGGAACAGGCCGCATCCCATATCCAGGATTCGAGGGATTTGCCTCTACCATTATTGTTTGCCATCAGCACTCAATCCTTTTTCCATGCGCATAACGCCGTCCAGAACCGACAACCGAAAGCGGAACGACGAAGAAGCATAGCTTTTGGCTGTATAAATGTTTGGTAATTAAAGGAATTCACGGAATGATACAATAAAGGTCATTGATAATGCCTTGGGAACAGGGGCGACTCACTTTTGACATTGCGTAACCGTGAGGTGTCTTGAACAGCGCTAGCCGATTGCAATATTCGAAATCACTTAGACCACGCTGGGCATGGATGCAACCAGGGCTGACTCTGAGCCGCGATTCGGCGCGTACAAGTTTCCAAGTACTACACCAAACGCGAGAATCCTTGTCTTGTCGTCTCTGTTCCTCTACGTTCCACCTTCATGAGCGAAATCAACAGCATCCATGACACGTTCTTCCGGGAAACCATGAGCCACAAGGAGGTCGCCGCCGATTTCCTGGCCAACTACCTTCCGGCGAAGGTGCTCAAGCATATCCGCCTGGATACGCTGACCATCACGAAGGACTCCTTCGTGAACGAGAAACTGGCCGAACACTACTCGGACCTGCTCTACCACGTTACATTCACCGGCAACCGGCTTGGGCTCATCTACTTCCTGTTCGAGCATAAAAGCTATCCAGACGAATTTACCGATCTTCAACTGCTGGGCTACCTCTCGGAGAACTGGCAACTAGTCCGCAAGCAGTTCCCAAATGCCAAGAAACTGCCCCTGATCATCCCGGTCATCGTCTACCACGGCAAACCCAAGGGCAAAACCATTCGTCTGGTTGACCTCATCGACCTGCCCCACCCGGACCTGGCCTGCTACGTCCCAACCTTCGACACCGCCTTCTACGATTTCTCCCCCGCCGCCGACGAATCCATCAAGGGCGATATCTACCTGCGACTGTTCCTGCTCTGCCTCAGAGCCAAAAACATCCCGAAATCACGAAAAATTCTGATTCAGATTCTGATCCTCTTGGCGCAACTCCCCGGTGACGTCACCTCCATGCACTGGATTCAAAAGATATTCCGCTACCTCTCTCAGGGCATGGACATCGACCGGGGCGTAGTGCATGATCTGGTCAAAGAGTACATTCCCCTGGACATGGAGGGAAAGATTATGACGATAGCTGAGCAATGGAAACAAGATGGGCGTATGGAAGGCCGTGTTGAAGGCCGTGTTGAAGGCCGTATCGAAGGCCGCCAAGCCATTCTTCAACGCCTCGTCGCCAAACGCTTCGGCCAGAACATCCTGGACATTCAGTTCCAGGAGCGCCTGCGTAAAGCCACGCCGGAACAGCTTGACCTCTGGGCTGAACGAATCCTGGACGCCAAGAGCGTTGATGAGGTGTTCAAGGACAACTGACTCAAGCCAATCCGAAATATCGAATTCAGTAAAGGGAAGCCATCCGGCTTCCCTTTCTTTTGCAGAGGGGATAGTGCCAGGTTAAATCAGTAGTGTTGTTTTCGCATACACCCTCCGGCCCCCATTCGCCGCTACGTCCGTTCCGCATCATCCTCGCCGACTTCGCAACTTTCCATTTCATTTTATTGCCAACCACGCGCATCCGGCATAAATCCCTTTGCGGCCTCCGAAACCACCTCTCCGAACCGGCAACCACAAGAACACGAGAGTTCGATATCTGAAATGTCCCAAGAACCTTCCTCCGCAATCGCGCTGCACGATCTCTGCTTCTCCTATCCGGACAACCCCGACGTACTCCGAGACCTCAACCTCGTCATCCCTCCGGGGCAGCGGGTCGGGCTGATCGGCCCGAACGGAGCGGGGAAGACGACCTTGTTCATGAGCATCTGCGGCATTCTCAAGCCGACGTCCGGCCGGGTCCTGGTCCAGGGCGAGCCCGTGACCAGCGGCAGCTTCAACCCGCAAGTGGCTCTGGTTTTTCAGAAATCCGACGATCAGCTGTTTTGCCCTTCGGTCTGGGAGGATGTGGCGTTTGGGCCCGAGAACATGGGCTTGTCCGGCGAAGAGGTGAACCAGCGGGTCCGGGAGGCGCTCAACACCGTGGGCGCCATGGATCTGGCCCAGCGTCCCGTCCATCACCTCTCGGAAGGCGAAAAACGCATCGTCTCCATTGCCGGAGCCCTGGCCATGCAGCCGCGGGTGCTCATCTACGACGAGCCCAGCGCAGGCCTGGACATCCGCGCCAGACGCCGGCTGATCACCTTGCTCAAACAGGGCGACCAGACCTTGCTCATTGCCTCCCACGACCTGGAATTGGTCCTGGAAGTTTGCGAACGTGTCGTGCTCATGGATCAGGGCCGCATCGTCGCAGACGGCCCTGCTCTGGAAATCATGGCCGATGAAGACCTGATGACGGCTCACGGCCAGGAAAAACCCCACTCCCTGATTCCCCACTGCCTGCCCCATAAACACTGAGTATGCCTTGCTTCGCCGCGCAGTCCCATTACGTGAGGCTGCCGCACCCGCGAACATCAAATTGCTTCTCGATACAAATTACGGCCGCAAAAAAACCCGCTTCCAGCAAGAAGCGGGTCTTGGATAGAATTTTCATATCCGAACCTATTGTTTCAATACGCATTTCACCAGAGCATTTTCCGGATGATAGGTCAGGAAATCATCACCCTGGCCTTTATCGATGCTCAACGAGCCCAGCTGCGGAAGATCCACGGCATTGCCGTCTTTCAGCGTCTTGGCGGGCACGGAAAAAATGGCGTCCACGATTTTTTCCGCTGTGGCGTCGTCTTTGACCACTTCGGAAAGACCATCCTTCAACGCGTTGATATATGTTCTTTTCTCTATCATCTTAAGTCTCCTGTCGTTTGCCATGTCGACAATCGTCGTCAACTCATTGTCATCCGATGGCGTGCGGCGCGGCTGAGTCTTCAGCCGCGGGTTCGTCCCCCTAACGTCCAAGGCTTTGCATCAGTTCATCGGAAGGCTTGAAGCAAAGACAATTCTCTCCCGCGGAACGGTCGATATCAATGTGTCCCAATTTTGGAAGCTCGACGGAATCTCCGTTCTCCAGGGCCTTCACGGGAACATGGAAAACAATGTCCAGCATGTTTTCCGCAATGTCGTCATCCGTGACCACGTCCGGCAGACTTTCCTTCAACGCTTTGATATACGGGCTTTTATCGATCATGGTGAATCCTCCGGGGTTGCATTTTGGTGAATGATCAGCTCCCATACGACGCGACAAAAGCCGAATCCGCCCTGAATCCAGCCGATCGGCACATCAGGGTCGCGGACGACCTTCGGGAAAGAAGTTTCAAGTCCGAAACCCAAGACTTCTTGCCGAAACTTATTTTTCAAAAAAAATGCCAATCGGACCTGGACGGTATATCCCTTAATTCATTACGCAACAACACCGCACGTGAGACAAAGCTCTATCCGTTTCTCTACAATCAAGAACTCTATCTTGCGACTTTGGAATAGGCGAACGCCCCGGCTCTTCTAAGGGATTTGAATGATACTGGAACAACTTTTTCGCACGGGGCTGGAAGAAAAGAACCTTGAATGTGAACCGCCCGCTTCGCTCAAGGCGCCGAGGCAAAGAAAAAGAATTTGTGGCTTCTGCTTGAAAATGCAGCCGCCACAAGGCTTCAAGCCTGATGGCATTTTTATCCCGACAGGGATCGAGAATCTTTTGGAAAGCAGCTCTTTCCCTGCTTTCCAAAATCTTTCCTTGGCGTCCTTGGCGTCCTGAGCGAAGCGAGCGGTTCCCTATTTCTGGTTTACTTGCACCAATGAATCAGTGATCGAGCAAATGGCATGTCGGGTACTACACAATCCCAAGCAAAATCATACTTCCCTTTCTGATCCCTGTTTTTACCGAACGCTCTAGGTTTCAGCGCTTCCAGAACGCCGGAACCAGAAAGATGATCATGGCGTAGAGTTCGAGTCTGCCGAGGAGCATGCACCAGGAGAGCAGCCATTTGGCGGCTGTAGGAAGATGGGCGAAGTTTTCAGCGGGACCGACGCTGCCGAAACCCGGACCGATATTGCCCATGGCCGCGATGGACGCCGTGAAGGCGGTGGTCATGTCCAGTCCCATGGCGGTCAGGAGCAGGGACGCCGCAATGTACAGCACCGCGAAGAGCCCTAAAAATCCCCAGACGCCGGCCAGCACGTTCTCCTCGACCACCTTGCGGTCCATTTTGACCTGGACAACGGCGTGCGGGTGGATGATCCGAAAGCACTCCCGGAAGATGTGCTTGAACATCAACTGAATGCGCATGCATTTCACGCCGCCGGATGTGGAGCCCGCACAACCGCCGACGAACATGGCCAGGAAGAGGATGCCCTTGGCCAGAGGCGGCCAGGTTTCAAAGTCCGCCGTGGCGAATCCGGTGGTGGTGATGATCGAGACCAGATTGAAGGCGCTGGCCAGCAGGGCGTCCACCGGCGAGGCATACGCCTGGACGAGCCAGAGGTGCAGCGCGATGATCGCCACGGTCGCGAGGATGAGAAAGAAAAAGAACCTGGCTTCGGAGTTGCGCCAGAGCGCCAGAGGTTTTCCGCGCAATGCCTGGTAATGCAGCGCAAAGCTCATCGCCCCGAGAAACATGAACACCGTGACCACGAGATGCAGGTATGCGCTCTGATAGTGGCCCATGGACAGATTCTTGGTGGAGTAGCCGCCGGTGGCGATGGTGGTGAAGGTGTGGCACAATGCGTCGAAAACCGTCATCCCGCCCAGAAACAGCAAGATCGCCAGCACCACGGTAAAGAGCAGGTACACCTTCCATAACGTCAGGGCCGCGGCCCGGACGCGAGGCTTGATCCGGTCCTGCCTGCCTCCGGAGAATTCCGTCCGGTAGAGGTGCATTCCTCCCACGCCCAGAATCGGCAAGACAGCCACCGAAAGCACGATAATGCCCATGCCGCCCAGCCATTGGGTCATGCTGCGCCAGAAAAGCAGACCCGGCGCCACGGCCTCAATGTCCGTGAGCACGGAAGAGCCTGTCGTTGTCATTCCGGAAACGGATTCAAAAAAAGCATCGGAGAAGGTGTCGAAGACGCCGCCGAAATAGAAGGGCATAGCCCCGAAAAAACCGGCGCTGATCCAGCACAGGGCCACAATCAAGATGGCTTCCCTGCTGGTCACGGTCTCCGGAGCATGCTTGCGCCACCCCAAAAAGAGCGCCAGTCCCAGCGCGGTCACGCAAATCATGGACCCCAGCAGCGCACTGGTTCCGGAGTCCTGATAGTACAGGGAACAGAGCAGGGCCGGGAACATGAACAGCCCCACCGCGGCAATGATCGCGCCGGTAAAGGAAAAGACGCCTCGCCAATGCATGCTAGAAATACTTCAGCTTCACGGCCAGGGAACGCTCCACCCGCTCGATGGTTCGGCGAGTGGAGAGGATGATGATGCGATCCTGGGGCAGGATAATGGTTTCACCGGTCGGGATATGCACGTCCTCGCCCCGGATCACGCAGAGAATCAGAGCGCCCTTGGGAAAATGCAGATCCTTGATGGGCTTGTTCACGATGCTGGAATTCTCCAGGGCCACGGCCTCCAAGGCCTCCGCCTCCTCGCCCTTGATGGGCACCGAGGAAATGACCTTGCCGCGGCGGACATGGCGCAGGATGGTGCTGACGGCGGCAATCCGCTGGCTGATCACGTTCTCCAGACCGATGGCCCTGGCCAGGGGGACGTAGGTGAACTTGTTGATTCGCGTGATCGTCTTGTCCACGCCGAGACTTTTTGCCAGGAGCGAGATCAGGATGTTGGTCTCCTCGCTGCTGGTCAGGGCGAGCAAAGCGTCCATGTCCTGAATGTTCTCCTCCTGCAGCAGGTCCACTTCCGAACCGTCGCCGTGCAGCACCACGGTTTGATCCAGTTCTCCGGCCAGAAAACGGCATCGCTCCAGGTCCATGTCCACAAGTTTGACGGAAAGGCCTTTTTTCTCCAGCCTTCGCGCGGCCAGCAACCCGACGCTGCCTCCTCCAATGATCATTATCTGGCGAATTTTCTTGGTGCAGGGATTGAACAACGGCATGACATTGTTCACCTGTTCGCTCTCGCAGATGAAATAGATGATGTCCTCCTCATGGATGTCGTCTTTACCCGTCGGGATCACAAGTTTTTCCCCGCGGATAAGCGCGGCTACGATAAACCGGTCATCCCGGTAGCGTTCCGGGACGTCCATCAACCGGATCCCCAGCAGCGGACTCTCCGGACAGACCCGGACGCCCACCAGACTGACTCGACCAGCGGCAAACTGATTGACCTCCAGGGCTCCGGGAACCTCCACCATCCGTTCCAGGGAATGGACGACCTCCTGATCCGGGTTGATGACGTGCGCGATGTTCACGATTTCCCGGGTCAGGGCGGACTTAAAGTGCATGTATTCCTGATTGCGAATCCGGGCCAGCTTGGTGATGTTCGGAGCCAGAGCGCGGGCAAAGAGACAAGCCGTGAGATTGGTCTCGTCGCTGTCCGTCACCGCCAGAAAAAGTTCGGCCTTCTGCAAACCGGCCTGTTCCAGCAGCACGGGGCTGCTGCCCGATCCCAGGATCGTCTGCACGTCCAGGTGATCGTTGATCCGCTTGATGGCGTCCGGATTCTTGTCGATGATCACCACGTCCTTGTTTTCCGTGGACAGCCGCTGGGCGACCCTGAACCCGATCTCGCCTGCTCCGATGATCACGATGCGCATGAGCGGTCCCTCCTTGTCGACTCGACGATCTCAGCCCGAAAGGCGACATCCTTCCAGAGCGCTTCGCACTAGTCCCGCCCCGGCTTGTTCGTACATGTTGTAGGCCGTGCAGACGCCGATTGCCGAAAGCTCCTCCACTTCCTCGGGAAAACGGGCAATTGCCGCGACCTGGCACTCGAAACCGAAATTACGAAGTTGTTGCGCCGCGTACATATTGCCGTAGTGGTTGGGCATGGCGAGAATGACCAGCTCCAACCGCAGATCCTTGCGGAGTTTCAACCAGAATTCGGTATCGCAGGCATCTCCCAGGATGACGTTGCGCCCCTGGCTCCGATTGAAGTCCACCCGGTCCGGGGCATGCTCCACGCCGCAGATTTCCTTGCCATACGTTTTTTGCAGTTCATCGTACGCGCCGGACCCTATGCGCCCCATTCCCAGAACCACGGCCTTCACATCGCCTAAATCTATGGGGGCGTCATGAGGATGACAATAGCTGCGCTCAAAGCGGCAGAGCCAGCCGAAGATTTTCCGGTAGACATATTCGGAATGGGTGCTCAGAGGTGAAGACACCGCAAAGCTGATGCTCACGGTCATGGCCATCACCAGGAGCCAGTCCGGGGTCAAGAGACCCTGCCCCACGGCAATGGCAGCCACGATCAGCCCGAACTCGGAATAGTTGGTCAGGCTCAGGGAGGCGAACAGACTGGATCGAGCCCGCAGCCCGAATTGACTGACGATGAAGTGATAAATGCCCGTCTTGAAGGGCAGAAGCAGGCAGAGCAGGACCGCGGCCACGAGCATTTCCAGAGTCGGCAGCCCCGTCATGCCGATGGACAGGAAAAAACCCACCAGCATCAGTTCCTTGAAGCCGAACAAGGCCTTGGACAGTTCCGACGCCCTGGGATGTCCGGCAATGAGCACCCCCAGCACCAACGCCCCCAGATCAGGCTTGAGTCCGACCAGGGAAAAGCCTTCAGCCCCGACGCCCAGCGCAATGAACAGCCCGCAGAGAATGAACAACTCTCCCCTGCCCGCCATGTCCATCAATTTGTACAGCACGGGTCGCAACAGCGGCAGAGCAAGCACGCTCAAGGCCCAGATACTCGGGAGCTTGCCCGCGGATGCGCTCAGAAACAGCACCGCGAACAAATCCTGCATGATCAGGATTCCAATGGCTATTCTGCCGTAGAACGCGGTCAAATCGCCCTTTTCCTCAAGCACCTTGACCGCAAAGACCGTGCTGGAAAAGGCCAAAGCAAAACCCAGAACCAGAACCGTCTGCCAGGACATGTCCATGAGTGAAGATTGAAACAAGTATTGCCCGAGCAGCAAGACGCCGCACATGAATGCGGTCGTGACGAGCATCTGAACCATTGAACTGGCCCAGATCTCCGCCTTGAGCAAACCCCGCACGTCGAGCTTCAGGCCGATGGAAAAAAGCAGGAGCTTGATGCCCAGATCGGCCACGAAATCCAATCCCTGCGGGGTTTCCAGCCCGATCATGTGGTAAGCGAAACCGGCCACCAGGAACCCGACCATGGGCGGCAGGCCGATTCGGGTCAGTGCCAGGCCGAAGGCAAACGCGAAGCTTACCAGAATAACAAGCATAATGATTCTCCAATCCTATTCGCAACTTAATAACGGTCCGCAAACAAAAAAAGTGGATCCTGGATCCACTCTGTTCAGCACCAGCAGCATGCTCACCTATTCCTCAACTACGAGAACTGTCAAGAAATGCAACCAGGGTCATATGAAGCGATTGTTCAAAGATGATGCAATGGAGCGCCCGCCGGCAACAATTCACCCTGGTCCAATCGGTGGACCACGTCCATGTATTCCAGTCCGGCCGGTCTGTGGGTGATCAGCAGTACGGTGCGTCCCCGCATCACCGGCTCCAGGGCTTGCCAGAACGCGGATTCCGTGGCCGCGTCCAGGCCTTCCGTGGGCTCGTCCAGGATCAGGATGGGCGCATCCTTGAGCAGGGCCCGGGCCACGCTCAACCGCCGGGCCTGGCCGCCGGAAAGCCGGGCGCCGAACTGCCCGACCTGGCTCTGCAAACCTTCCGGCAGCGAAACGATGAATTCCTCCAGGCGGGCCGTGCGGGCTGCTTCCAGCAGCTGGGCGTCCGAGGCTCGGGGATTGCCCAGGCGCAGATTGTCGGCAATGCTCGCATTGAACAGAAAGACGTGCTGGGAAACCACGGCCATTCTGGCCCGGACATCCTCTCCGGCACAGGTGCGCAGTTCCCGTCCACCCAGAAAAATTTCGCCCTGATCGTATTCCCAGAATCGCAGCAGGATTTGCTGCAGGGTCGTCTTGCCCGAGCCCGCGGCTCCGACAATGCCCGCTCTGCGGCCCTGGGGCAGACGTAAATGGACGTTTCGCAGCACTGTTTCCGTGCGGCCCGGATAGGTGAAGGCCAGGTTCCGGATTTCCAGATCGCTTTCCCGGCCCATGATTGCCGGATCAACCGGCTCGCGCACCGGGGGCCGGGCTTCGGTAATGTCCAGTATTCTTGCCGCCGCGACGCGGATCTGGCCCCACATCCGCCAGGCGCCCGGCAACGGCTGGATCGCCTCGAAGCTGACCAGGGCCAGCACCGCCAGCATGGGCAGGGAGGCCGGCGACCATGCGCCGTCGGCAATCAACGGCATGCCGATCACCAACACCAGCCACATGGCCAATCCCGACGCCAAGCCCACCGCACCCTGAGCGAAACTCTCCAGCCGGGCGGAGCGGCGCTGGTGTCCAATCAGCCGGTCATTCTCCTCCTGGACCAGTGCCCGGTGACGGGCTTGGCCGCCGTAGACCATCAACTCTTCCATGCCCCGCAACCCGTCAACAACCAGACAACGCATCCGGGACGCGGCTCGGACCTGCCCGGCTCCGGGTTCATCTCCCAGACGCAGGCAGATCCATGGCAGAAGTGCGCCGGCCGACAGCCACAATCCGGCCACGCCCAGGGCCAGCCCGAGGTCGAAGGCCAGGAGAAAGACAAACCCGCAGGCCGCCACGCAGATCGCGGCTCCGGCCGGAAGCAGCAGACGCAGGTAGAAGTTGTCCAGCAGGTCGATATCCGCGCGCAACCGGCTGAAGAGGTCCGCGCTGTGCATTTTTCCCAGTCCCGCCGGAACCAGGGGCGCGAGACGCTCGAAAAAGCGGACCCGGAGATCGGCCAGCAGGCGCAGGGTGGCGTCATGGGTCAGCAGCCGCTCGGCATAGCGGCCGATGGTGCGCACGATGGCCAGACTGCGGATGGTCGCCGCGGGCAGAAAGTAGTTGAACAGCGTGCCGGAAGCCCCGGCCAACGCCATGGAGGCCAGAAACCAGGCCGCCACGGTTAGCAGGGCCATGTTGGCCAGCACGGTGACCACGGAACAGGCCATGCCCAGCAGCAGCCACGGCCATTTTGCGCGGGCCATGGAGAGCAGCATCCGGAATTCCCTGGCATTGCCCGCTCCAGGTCCGTTCATGAACTTCCCTCCAATGTCCCGAGTTCCAGAACCACGTCCGCCAGATTCCGGACCTGCTCGTCGTGCGAGGCCACCACCAGGGTCCGCTCTCCGGCCATGGTACGCAGTGCCGCCAAAACCGTCGCCTTCCCGCCTTCGTCCAGATGGGCCGTGGGCTCGTCCAGCAGCAGAACCGGCGCCGGCTTGCACAGCGCCCTGTTCAGGGTCAGACGTTGCCGTTGCCCGCCGGACAGCCCGCCGCCCCCTTCCTCCACAAGGCTCCACCAGCCGTCAGGCAGGGCGGCCAGATCCTCGTCCAGCCCCGTCAAAGTCGCCATGGCATCCAGTTTTTTCCAGTCATCCGCCGACGGCTCGCCGGAAAGATTCAGGAGGATGTTTTCCCATATGGTTCCCGGCAGGATGAAGGGATTCTGGGGCATCCAGGACACGTGACGCAGCCAGGCGTCCTGGTCCACTTCGGCCAGGTCCGCATTGTTGACCAGGACCCGGCCGCCGCTTGGCGCAACTGTGCCCAGCAGGATCCGGAGCAATGTCGTCTTGCCCGCGCCGCTGGGACCGGCCAGAACGGCGAACGACCCGGCCGGGATGCTCCGGCTGACCTGGTGGAGAACCATGGGGCCGTCGCCATGGCGAAAGCTGACCGCCTCCAGTTCCAGCCGGACGGACGACCATTCCGGACGAAGCCTGCCGCCTTGCTTCTCCGGACCGGGCTGCTCCGCCAACAGGGCCAGCAGACCTTCGGCCGCGGCCATGGCGGAAAGCCGGGAATGGTAATGGGTCCCCAGGGACCGCAGGGGCAGGTAAAATTCCGGGGCCAGGAGCAGAATGAAGAACCCCGTCTGAAAGAGCATTGTTCCGGAAAGCAGCTTGAAGCCGATGATCACGGCCACCACGGCCACGCTGACCGTGGACAGAAATTCCAGCACCAGGGCGGAGAGGAAGGCGACGCGCAGCACGGATACCGTGGTTTCCCGGTAGTTGTCGGTGATCCGGGCGATAATCTCCGCTTCCCGGCGGGTGGCGTTGAACAGCTTCAGTGTGGTCAGGCCCTGGAGACTGTCCAGAAAACGGGCGCTGAGCGAGGCCAGCCGCCGCCATTGGCGCTGGTTGATCCGTTCGGCCCGCTTGCCGATGAGAATCATGAACAGGGGAATGAACGGCGCGGTGAACAGCAGGATCAGACCGCTGACCAGGTCCAGGGGAAAAACAAATGCCAGCACGGCCAGGGGGATCAGGGCCGCGGCAGCGGCCTGGGGCAGGTATCGGGAATAGTAGGCTTCCAGCCCCTCCGCGCCGTCCGCCACGTAATGAGCCAGATCACCGCTGGAACGGGCGCGCAGACGATCCGGCCCCAGGGCTTGGAGATGATCGTAGAGCTGCATCCGAATCCGGCTTTTGACCTGGGCCGCGGCCTGAAAGCCAAGCTGCTCCCCGCCCCAGACCAGACCGGCCCGCAACAGCATCAGGCCGGGCAGTGCAATTATAGGCACGAGCAGATCAGCCAGTCGCCGTCCCTCAAAAAGAACCTCATGCACCACCCAGGCCAGAATCCCGGCCTGCACGATCAGCACGATCCCGGCGACAAAGCCCAACGAAACCGCGACCAGCAACAAGCCCTGCACCTGCCGGGCCGCTGCGCGGAGCCATTTTTCCGGGGCTGAGGGAAGTTGCTGGAGCAATTTGGTCATGGTGGAAGGAGTGAAAAGAGGGGGTATCCGGTCAATCGGACGTGGCCCTGAATAGGTATGATCACATGAAAACCGCCCACTTCGCTCAAGGCGCAGAGGACGCCAAGGAAAACATTTTGGAAAGCAGGGAAAGAGCTGCTTTCCAAAAGAGTTGCCTCATCCCTGACGGGATGACGAGGTGCATCGCCGCTAGACGGAGAGCCTTTTGGCTTCCGCATCTTTCCAGCGGAAGACGAAAATCTTTCTTCTTGGCGTCCTCTGCGCCTTAAGCGAAGCGGGCGGTTCAATCTACTAAAAACGACGCTCCAACCGGATGACCGAAACGAGTATCGTCCAAGCAAGAAGGCGGCCGGCAAACAGCCGCCTTCCTGTAATGAAGATTCATATCGGCGTCCGCGACAGGTTCAGCCGTCAATACGCCTCTTCGTATTCCAGGTGCTCATCCTTGATCTTGTGCCCGAAGGTCACGTGCAGCCAACTCTGGTAGACGATGACCAGAGGAATGAAGACCAGGGTCACGCCGAGCATGATTTTCAGGGTCAGGGGGCTGGATGCCGAATTGGCGATGGTCATGCTGTAGGCTGGATCGATGGTGGATGGCAAGAGAGCCGGAAACAACCCCACCACGCCGAACAGAGTCACGCTGATAATGGCCACGGCCGATGAAGCCCAGGCCTTGACCATGGATCGCTTGCCCAGGGCCGCGCGGGCCGAGAGCAGGCCGCCCACGGCCACAAGCAGGATTACGAACAAGACGGGATTGTTGACGTAGTTGACGAACAGGTTCGTGGCAAAGGCGGTCATCACCAGGAACAGAATCACCGTGAATACCAGGACCATCCACAGCTTCTCGGCCATGGCCGCGGCTCGGTCCGCGATGGGCCCCTCGGCCTTGACGCCCAGCCACAACGCCCCGTGCAACGTGAACATCAGCACGAAAAGCACGCCCCCAAGCAATCCGTAAGGATTGAGCAGGTTGAGTATCCCGCCTTCGTTCACGCCATCGGCGTTCAAGGGAATTCCCTGAAAAATGTTTGCAAAGGCCACGCCCAGCAGCAGGGCCGGCAGGAAACTGCCCACGATATGGAATCCGTCAAAGACCCTGCGCCACGCGTCGCTGTCCACCTTCCGTCGGAATTCGAAGGAAATCCCGCGCAGAATCAGGGCGAAGAGCAGCAGCATCAGGGCCGTGTACATTCCGCTGAACAAAGCGGCGTAGGTGGCCGGAAAAGCGGCGAAGGTCACCCCGCCGGCGGTGATCAGCCAGACCTGATTCCCGTCCCAGAACGGTCCGGCCGCATTGTACATGATGCGCCGGTCCCGATCATCCCTGGCCAGAAACGGCATCAGGGTTCCCAGGCCGAGATCGTAGCCGTCCAGGGCGAAATACACCGCCCAAAGCACTCCCCACAGGATAAACCAGGTCGTTTCCAACATATCGTCACTCCTTTCATTGCTGCAATGGAAAGATTCCTGAATCGATTCGGACTAGGCCGGAATCGCATCCGTTCGCAAACCCACGGCCTCAGCCTGGATGTCGTCGCTCTTGTCTTTCTGCGATTTCGGTCCCTTGCGTCCATGGTACGACAGCAGAAAGACGTTCAGCGCCACCAGGAGAGCGTAGATCATGACGAAGAGCGTCAGGGAAAAGGCAACCTGACCGACGGAAATACCTGCTGAAAATGCATCTTCGGTGCGCATCAGGCCGTTCACGATCCATGGCTGCCGACCCATCTCGGCCACGATCCAGCCCAACTGGATGGCAATGTACGGCAAGGGGATGATCCAGGGCAGAATACGCAGCAGGAGCGGCGAGGATTGCGGATCCTTGCGCCGGATCCAAACCCAGGCCGCCAAGGCGGGAAAAAGAAATCCAAGGCCGACCATGGTCCGGAAGGAGATGAACGTCATCATCACGGGCGGACGGTCCTCTTTGGGAAAGTCCTTCAGTCCCCGGACCTCGGAGTCGAAGGAGTGATAGGCGAGCATGGACAGGCCGCCGGGAACCGGCAGCAGTTCAACCAGGTTCCGCTCATTGGCCGGATCGGGAATCGCAAACAGATACTGGGGCGCTCTGGTCATGGTATCCCAGTGCGACTCCATGGCCGCCAGCTTGGCGGGCTGATACTTGGCCACTGTTGATCCGTGATGGTGTCCCTGTACCACCAGGGCCAGGGCGAAGACCAGGGTGAAGGGCGCGGCGATCCGGAACGAGCGCTGGAAAAAATCCACATTGCTTTTCCGGGCGAGGTGCCAGGCCGAAATGCCCAGGACGAAGAATCCGCTGAGCACGTAGGCGGAGAAAATCACATGCAGGAACTGCTGCCAGGCAAAGGGGTTGGTAACCAAGGCTGCGAAGCTTTCCAGTTCGGCACGATTGCCGTTGATGATGTAACCGGATGGATTCTGCATCCAGCCGTTGGCCATCAGGATCCAGAAGGCCGAGACGCTGGCGGCCAGGGCCACGAGCCAGATGCTGGCGTTGTGCAATTTCGGGGAGATGCGGTCCCAGCCGAAAACCCAGACCGCCAGAAAGGTTGATTCCAGAAAAAAGGCCAAAGTGGCTTCAATGGCCAGCAGCGACCCGAAAATGTCGCCGACGTACGCCGAATAGCGGGACCAGTTCGTCCCGAACTGGAATTCCAGGGCAATTCCCGTGACCACGCCCAGAGCGAAATTGATCAGAAACAGTTTCCCCCAGAACTTGGCCATCCGTTTGTAAACCAGCTCTCCCGTGCGCACCCACTTGAATTCCATGTATGCCACCAGAATGGAAAGCCCGAGAGTCAACGGCACGAAAATGAAGTGTACAAACGTGGTGAAAGCGAATTGCAAACGAGACAACAAGAGAACGTCCACTGCCTTACCTCCTTAAGAATCTGATTGAGAGCCGCTATCTTCTCCACCGTCCAGGGAACGGCGGGAATTTTCCATGCAAAGCAGATCGGAAAGCGGAACGCTCAGGGTCTCGCGCAACCCTTCCCGGGCTTTTTCCCATACCTGATGCACGCCGCAAAACAGGCTGCGATGACAACTATCCGGACGAAAAAGACATTCGTTCAGAAATATCTCGCCCTCCACGGCCTCGATGACCTCCAGCAGGGTCACCTCTTCCGCGGACTTGAGCATGCGGTACCCGCCCCGCGGCCCCTGCACGATCTGGATCAATCCGGCCTTGGCAAGATTCTGGGCGATCTTGGCCAGAAACGATCCGGGGATTTTCATGGCTTCGGAAACGTCCTTTTTCAGGACTACGTCCCGTTCCCGCTCCCCGGCCAGGAACAGCATGCACCGGACCGCGTATTCCCCGGCCTTGGTCAGCATCATGAATATCACCTCCATACAGGACAAATAGGACTTGTTTTGTCTCATATGTGGGCCGCTGATTTCTGTCAAGAAGAAGATCATATACAAGTTCAGAGATACCCAGCGGTTCGTTCAGTCTGCCAACAGCCTGACGGGGTTGGAACGGAACAAGGATCGCTAAAGTTTCGTTGGCTCGCTCTGGATGCCCTAAACTCTGGATGCCCCAAACGCGTAGAGACAAGGCATGCCTTGTCTCCCATCCCGCAATGTTGTTTTGATGTCATGCGTTGGAATGCTAGAAAATGTACCTCATGATCAGCACGACGCTGACGCCCGTCCAGAGATAGGCAAACAGGGCGACAAGGCCGTCGCGGGCAACCAGGGCCAGACCGAAGGCGCCCACGGCGACGCCAGCGGCGGAAGCGGAAAAAGGGACCAGCTCCATGATCGGCATGCCCGCGGCAATGGTCACACAGGAGACGGCGATGGCGTAGGTGCCGACGGAGCGAACCAGAATCGCAAGACGCGGTTTGAGCAGAAGGTCGATATGTCTCGCCGGCATTTTCATCCAGGACATCGCCTTGTCCAGCCTTTTTCTGGTCACGGAACGCTTCAGCAGCCAAGCCGGCAACCAGAAATGATCTCTGCCGATGATCATCTGCAGGGCGATCAGAAGCACCATGGTGGCCATGGTTGTCGGCATCCCCGGCACCCCGCTCAGAGGCGACACCATGAAGAAACCAACCGTGAGCATCAACGGGCCGAAGGATCGGCTGCCCACGGCCTCGATGATGGCGCCGAGGGAAACCCTGTCGTTCTCCCCCTCGATCTCGGAGATCCTGTCCAGCATCTCTTCAATGTTCTCCAGTTCATGCGCCATTATTTCGCCTATTCAACGAATGCCTCCATGCTTCGCTGAATGAAGATTCACTTTGCATCTTTTAGTCACGCTTTGGGAACGTCTCATCCTTTTCGAAAAGCATCAAATCGCCCAGAGCGATGATCCCATGCTCCCACTGCAAGCGATATGCGTTATATTCTCTCAGTCCCGCTTCCGCATTTTCTCGTACCGGTACGCCCCATTTGTGCATTTGCGTTCTTGCCTTGTGATAATGATCCGTCCATTGCACTGATTCCGGACTTTTCCGTGGCTCGGGCAATGCTGTTCTTGATTGTTCAGACAGCATCGCCTCGGTAAAATACGAAAGCAAAGACATGCCGCCGCTCCACATCTCCTCCACCGCGGCCCCCCGGATCTGAGGGGCGAACCGCTTCTCGTCCAGCGTTGTCTTCAAGAGGCTGACCGTATCCAAGGTGACGAACAGGATTCGGGGAATGCTGTACTGGGCTTGTGGGAACCGAAAATATTGCAGAATGGGATAAAAATGATGCGATTCCAAAATATTTGACAATTGGACGGATATTTCCGCGAATTGCTGCTGTGCGTAGATCAGCTCCTGATCTACGGCCAGACGCGAAACGTACTCTGAAGGATCACCTGAATTCAATGTCTTTCCATGCAAAGAAACGGCAAATGTGTTCCGTTGGCGCAACGCATCGAACAGACTCAGAAAATAAGTGATGATCAGTGTGAAAAAGGAGAAACCGATTACGGACTGAGCGACCATCAGGATGCGGTAGAAGTCGTTCTCCGGAATGATGTTCCCGGTCCCCAGTGTCGAAAATGAATACCCGCTGTAGTACATGGCGGCCATGAAGTGAGTCGGTGTTCGGCCATTGTCAGAGACAACATTGATTCCCAGTTGCGGCCAGATGATCAGGGCGAACCCAGTGACAAGCAATACGACCCAGAGGAGCGTCAGGACAACGATGATGGTCGGGCCGCAGAAGGACAGAATCAAGTGTTTACGGCTGGGAACGAAGCCGGCTGTTTTTCTGAACAGGAACCAGACACTTCGGTTCACGCCAGGTGAGAGCAGTCCGATGCCGCTCCGGGCGTACAGGACTGTCAGGAAGACATCCACCGCGGCGCACAAGACCAGAAGTGCGCCCAGGGTATAAATGATCCAATCCATGAAGCGTCCTTCGTCTTATTTGACTGAGTACACTTGATTTTTTCTATTTTCCCTGAATGCGCTACACCGCTGCCGCACCGGGGTGCGGTGCTCCCAGGTTTTATCCCTTTGATTACCGCTTTTTTTAGAGAAATTTCCCCTTAATCAACGATCCTCCTGAAACTCCAGGAAAAGCAGATAATGGATCAGAGCATCCTGCTCCTGCCGCGAGTATCCGGCCCCTTCATCCACCCAGTGTTCATGGCCGGTTCCGGTGACCTTTACCAATTGAAGCTCTTCGGAATTCGCCGTGACCTCGATCAACCGTTTGCGCAGTTCTCTGTCCACCAGGGCGCGCAGGCTGTTCACCGGATCAGGCCGCACTCCGGCGTGGAATGTTCCGGGAATGCCGACCTGGGTCCGGGCATCAGGTCCAACGGCAATGCTCCCGTCATGCAGATATGGTGGCGACCACCAGAGCCCGATCAAGCCCTTCACCTTGAACCCGCCCTCTCCCCGCTCGTCCTGAGCATAGGACATTCGAACTTCATCCATATCCAGAAGATCCAAGGGCACTTCGAGCATCCGCGCATTGAGGGGCACAGGCACGGGGGTGTCCCAGGACCAGGTCGTGGGCGGAAAGATCATGGCTTCCCAGTTGTTGGCGTTGGCCCGCGCTCTTGAAGGGCTGGCCCCGACTTCACGCGCCGGGAGAACCCTGTTGTTGGTGTATGCCGGTCCGCTGTGGCAGTCGCCGCATCCGGCGGTCTGGAAGACATCCCGGCCCAGGGATCGTAGTTCCTCCACATGCTCGATGGGTGGAGGCGGCGGCGCGAGGGTATTCTGGAACGCGGACATGGCGTTGTTCTCGAACCAGACCAGGGAGCCGTTCTTGCTGATGAAGAGTCCATCGGGAGAAATCAGCGACCCTTTTGGAAAAGAGGGGGTATGGACCATCTCATTGAAACCCATGGTCGGCGGGGTCGGATTATTGCGCTGGAAGAATTCCGAAGGCTGGACTCCACTTTCCGGATTCCAGCGATACCGGCCGCGGGAGGAATTCTGGAGCACCATGGCGTAGGTCAGTTCCTTGTCGAAACCGAAGAGATCCATCGAGGCCTCTGCTTGCGAAATCCCGTCGGAATTCAGCGCGTGGACGTTGTTGTTCAGCACTGACAACCCCATGAAGGGACCGGCTCCGGCGAACCCGGTCCACCCATAAGGATGGTCCTGCCAGGTGAAGGAATCCGGGATCTGGGACGGGTTGGCCACCAGATCGATGGTGGAATCGAAGGAGCCCGGGGGCCAACTCATGAAGACCCTGTCCACGGCATCTTCCAGCAATTCGGGATCGGGCAGCGCAACCGTACGCCCGTCGGAGGTCGTGACCGTGCGGCTTGCATCGCTGACGAGATCGTCAAGCGATCCAATCTCCGCGTTGGCGAAAATTCCCGCTGAATTCGGCGCAAAGGCGATCAGCTTGCCGATGTTCAGGTTCAGGTTGGGCGCGCCTTCCACCACTTTGCCGCTCTCCATGTCCACGGCGCTGTGACACGCGGCGCAGGTGATGCCTCCTCGAATCCTGCCGTGGGAATAGCGGACCTTCATTCCCAAAACGCTCAGGCTGCCGGGCACGATGTCCAGTCCGGTGTTCACCATGTCCCCGCGCGAATATTCGCGCCCCCCGATAATGGCGTCCCGGGCGACTCGAACCTGCAGGTTGTCCGTACCTTGGCCCCGATTGGCAATGATTGCCCGGATGAACGACCACATGGTCAATGGCCCGTCCATGAAGCCGATCACGTCGGTGGAGAAAATTTCATTCCCGAAGGTCTCCTTATAGAAGGCCTCCCTCCCCAACTGGAGAAACTCAGGGTCAATCTCCACCGCCCCGTGTGCGGGCGTCAGCAACCGCGCTCCTTCTTCGGTTTGGAGCAGTTCATCGGCCTCTTGCCTGGTTATGGAACGACCCCAGTAGTCATAGGCAATATCCGTGTTGATCCGTTCCGGATTCAACACCTTGTCCATTGGCGGCATGTAGGCGTATTCGAATTGAATCAGCAGCGAAACCATGAACAGCAAAACCAGAACAACGATCACGTTTCTGGTCCACCGGAAAGCCCTGCCGCGCCGTTTTCTTCCTGTTTCAGCCATAAGCGACTCCCCGAACTGAACTGCCGATAAGAGCACGAGGCAACTGCTCAAAAAGGTCGGAACCGTCCTGCGTGTTCCCGGGCAAACTGGATTCCCGCCTTCGCGGGAATGACTTCAATGAGCAAGCTTTTCCAAGCGCGTCATGCCCGCGAAGGCAGGGCATCCAGGCCATGCTTGCCGCAATTTATTGAGCAATTACTTTACGATCGCATCTGGAAAAACCGGGTGAGCCGTGAGAGTGCAACCCACTCGGTCTTTGTCAAACATCATTGAACCTCATTCAAGGAGCCGAACGGATTCCCGGATGAATGCCGGGATGTCGTCCGGATTTCGGCTGGATACCAGATTGCCGTCCACCACCACCTCGCTGTCCTGAAATTTTGCCCCGGCGTTCTTGATGTCCTGAACAATGGACTTGTAGCCGGTGACTTGGCGTCCTTGCAGGACATCCGCCGTGATCAGCAGTTGCGGGCCGTGGCAAATCGAGAAGACCGGCTTGCCCGAATTCATGAACATTCTCACGAAGTGGACAGGTGCTTCATGGGCGCGCAACATATCGGGTGAAAATCCCCCAGGTATCAACAACGCATCAAAGTCATCCGGACTGACATCGGCAACTGCCTTGTCGATTTCCACAGGGGTCTGCTTTGATTTCCCCTTGACCGTCTTGCCTGCCTCAAGCCCAACGTTAATCACCTCATGACCTTTTTCACGAAACGCCTTCACAGGCTCAGTGTATTCCACATCCTCGAAATAATCCGTTAAAATAGCAGCAATCTTCATCATCACGCCCCCCCCCAATTGATAAAAGGTTCCTGTTCATGACGAATATATGTCTGGATTGCATGCTTCCCAATAAAGCAGACTACTTAGATTGATGGCCAAATTCTTGTAGGTTTTTCCGTGAATTCTCAATTCTCATCTGAATTCTACCGAATCCTTGTGATTGGATTACGTAATATCCAGTATTTGCAAGGTAATCATTCATATTAGACTTGGTTCAAGAAATACCGCCAAGGAAATCAACATCACCAAGGAGAACTACGATGCCCCATGAATTGTTGCAGACAATTGAGAAAGAGCATCTGAATATCAAAGAATTGCTCCATAAAATCGAAAACAAGTCGGCAAGAGCCGTCAAAACAAAAGATGATCTGTTCATGAAGCTGAAACGGGAACTGATCCCGCACATGAAAGGTGAGGAAAAACATTTCTATCCTCTCCTGATGAACAAGAAAGCCGGAAAACAGGTTGGAATGGAAGCCATGGAAGAACACCACGCCGCGGAAATGCTGCTCAAGGAACTGGACCAGCTTCCCACGAGCGAGGAAAACTGGGATGCGAAATTCGCTGTTTTCGCGGAAATACTTAGACACCACATCCAGGAGGAAGAGGACAACGTGTTCGATGCCGCGCAAGAAGTACTCGAAACTGATGAACTGGATAAGGCGATGTCCGCTTATGTCGAAGAGAAAAAATCATATGATATTAAGTAGACTTTTCTGGAATTACGGCGTCCGCTCTTCGTAAACCTCATGAGCGGAAATCATGAACCGTAAACATCTTCAACAGGAGCTGCAAAATGGACAAGGATCAAGCATTTAAAAATTTAATCCATCTTGTACAATTGGATATTGATGCCGTGCATGCGTACGATCAGGCGATCAAGAACATTGATGTACCGGCAATCAAGGATCAGTTGCTCAAATTCCGGGATGATCACAAACGACATGTCGACGAGCTTTCCCCGGAGATTACCGCCCTGGGTGGAACACCGCCGGAATTCTCTAAGGATTTTAAAGGATATCTGATCTCCGGATTCACTTCACTCAGGAGTTCAACCGGCACGGAGGGCGCTTTGAAGGCCATGCATTCCAATGAAAAGATGACCAACAAGAACTATGATGAAGCTATGACCTGGTCGCTGCCGGAATCGGCAAAGGCCATCGTGACGAAAGGCTTCAATGACGAGCGCATTCACATAGACTACATTGCGAGAACCCTTGATAAACGAACCTGGGAAGGTATGGAAAACACATCTTCAAGTTCCACTTTGAACCCGTGATGCGTGACATACATCCAGAAATTATTGTCACGACAGGAAATGGCCCCGCTAAGCAGAGTTCGTACCTTCTCAACTAGAGCCTGTTGGATCGCTGATCCAACAGGCTCCGTCTTTCCACATGTTCATCGACTCGCCGTAATGATCGCTTCACGGGAAGCGCCTGTATCGTGGGCGGTTTTCTCGCAAAATTCCTGAAAATCACCACGCAGCGCCTTGAGCGCATATCTCTCGACATCGATCTCTCCCTTCGTCCGGACTCCCATCCGCCGAAAAACCGACAAAGGCGGGCACCAGCCCTGCAAGGCATGCTGCAGCAGAAAACCGGATACCATGACCGGCAGAGCAAACCATTTCCGGCTTGACAGGGCTCCGAGCCCCATTCCCAGCAGGATCAGCGATGACGCATTGGCCTGAAGAGTTCTTTCGATATCCCATTCCTCGTCCAATTCTTCAAGGCGTTGATCAATGGACAATGGACCGTTGATGACGCATTCGCTAATGTTTTTCACTGTCTGTTCGCGAATCTGTTGATTGATGTATTCGGGTGTGTGTTCGGCGACGCGAGTTGCGGATTTGGGTAACATGGACAACCTCCTTTGGGATGAATGGATTCATGATCTCCTCAAATGCTCAACTTCGGAAACGTTCCACAGGATGGGGACCCTTCAGTTCTTGTCGGTAATCCTTGCCTTTGCCCTGAACATGCTTTTCGATCACTTCTTCGCTCGGCACACCTCCCGCATTCACAACTTCCTGGTACATATGATAATTCGAGTTCTTCGGAACCTGGTCGCCGGGGACGAATTCCGTTCCCTGAGCATTGAAATCAGCTTGTTCCGCCAGAATACTGCGGACATAGTCAATGTTCGACTCGAAGATCAGCGGGGCCGGCAACTGCTTTGGCAGCATGGATTCCGGGTCCATGCGCATCATTTTCTTCATCAGCTCGCAGGCCAGCCGAAGATGCTCGATTTCCATGGCCAGATGCAGCTCCCATATCTTCTTGACCTGAGGATCAGGTTCCTGCTCCATCATGGAATGATAGAGCCAACATTCGTTGTATTCGTGCATCACCAGCTTTTCGAACCAGCTTTCCCGGGGATCCGCCAGGGAAGCGTAATGGGTCACATGCTGCTCCTCGATCATACCGATTTCCAGATAGAGCCCGCGGCCCAGCATTTCTTCCGGCCGGTTGCCGACGTTCATGTAGAAATTCATGGTCTGCTGCTCCGCCGCGGTAATTGTCAGCACATGCAGCTTGGTCAAAGGATCGGCTGTTTTGGCGTCGTAATGCTTGCGCACGTCGTCGCCGGGATGACGATGCTCCAGCATGGTGGGCCGGCCGACGGTAATTTCCGTGTATTTACCGGTTATCTCCTCGGCGGCCTTGCCTTGCACCATATTCAGAAGATTTGCGTATCGATACAGATGGTCGAAATCCTCAAGCAAGGCGAAATCCAGGGCTGCCTTGACATAGGGATCGGGTTCGGTACGAGCCAGAAACGCCGTCAGATCCACGGCAACCTGCTCATATCCGATGGTTACCTCCAACACGCTTTCATTACCGGGAATCAGCCAGTTGATGGCCTTTTGCTGCTGCTGCTCCACGCGCCGGGTCATGGCCAGCATCTGATTCACGGCCATGTCCGGGGAATGACGTGAAAACTGATGGCTGAAGATGACGCCTTCCACCTCGATTCCGTTCATGAATATGCCCCGGGTCCGACTGTACGGATGCACGCTGTTCTTGTCGTAGGGCTTCACATTCAATTCAGACCAGTTCCGAAGCTGCTTCTCGAGAGGTATTCCTTTTTCCTGCAATGGATTGAAACTCATGACAAACCTCCATATTTGGGATCGCCCGTAGTAGATGGTTGATGACACTGCGTAAGTGTCATTCAAAGAAGGTTCGCCATACATCGGGTAAATTCCCTATCCCGCGGATGAGGGATATGTACGCGGAAAAAGTCTTATACGTATTTTGCTCCTACTTTGAACAAACAGGATGCATCCGAGCACCAAATACTCATGGAAAATTATCAGAGAGGAATGGCAAAAAAATATCCACCTCCCGATATGCGGAAGGTGGATTTCGAAACAAGATTTTCAAAAAAGAAAGGAACTACTCAGCTCACCCCAGTAAAAGCGGACTGGATACCCGCCTTCGCGGGTATGACTGATCCGGAGACGGCATTGAAAATGCAAGTCATTCCCGCGAAGGCGGGAATCCAGGTCATGCTTGCCACATTTTATTGAAAAGCTAACCTTTTCCTGGTCTGAAGCTGAGGAGTTACAAAGAAAACTGGATTAATGTGATTCTCTTAAAAACCTTCCGGTGGCGGATTTCGGGTTTGCCTGGATCTCTTCGGGAGTGCCCATGGCCACGATCCGGCCTCCGGCCTCGCCTCCTCCGGGGCCCAGGTCGATGACGTAATCCGCGGCGCGGACGACATCCAGATTGTGTTCGATGACCACCACGGAGGCGCCTTTGTCCACCAGCTTCTGCAGCACCTGGATCAGTTTGCCGGTTTCATGCATGTGCAGCCCGGTGGTGGGTTCGTCCAGAATGTACAGGGCGCCGGGCAGGCTGCGCTTGCCGAGTTCGCGGGAAATTTTGATCCGCTGCGCTTCGCCGCCGGACAAGGTGGTGGCCGGCTGGCCCAGGCGCAGGTATTCCAGGCCGACTTCCTGGAGCACTTCCAGACGGCGCTCCAGGGCCGTGTAGTTGGTGAAGAACTGCCGCGCCTCGGCCACGGTCAGATCCAGGACCTGGGCGATGTTCAACCCCTTGTACTCGATGCCCAGGGTCTCCCTGTTGTAGCGCTGCCCGTTGCAGACTTCGCAGGTCACGAACACGTCCGGCAGAAAATGCATTTCCACGCGGATCTGGCCGTCGCCCTGGCAGGCCTCGCACCGGCCTCCGGAAACGTTGAAACTGAAACGTCCCGGCGTGTAGCCGCGTTTGCGGGACTCGATGGTCGTGGCGAAAATCTTGCGGATTTCGTCGAACACCTTGGTGTATGTGGCCGGATTGGAACGGGGGGTGCGGCCGATGGGCGTCTGGTCGATGGCGATGATCTTTTCCACCAGTTCCAGCCCTTCGATGCCGCTGATCTTGCCCGGCGAGTCTACCTTGATGCCCTGGGCCAGCGCGATGTGCTTGTACAACGAATCCACCACCAGGGAGCTCTTGCCGGAACCGGAGACCCCGGTCACGCAGACCAGGCTCTTCAAGGGGATGGTGCAATCCAGATTCTGCAAATTATTGGTGCGCACGCCGCGCAGAACGAGCACGTTCTCGGCCGGTCGACGCCTTTCCGGAGGATGAATGACCAGATCGCCCCGGAGATACTTCCCGGTCAGGGAATCCGGATGCCCGAGCATTCCTTCCACCTTGCCGCCAAAAACAAGATGCCCTCCCAGGGCTCCGGATCCCGGTCCAAGTTCCAGGACGTGATCCGCGGCCCGGATGGTGGCTTCATCATGTTCAACAACCAGCACGGTATTCCCCCGGCTCTGCAGATCCCGCAACGAGGCCAGCAGCCGGGCGTTGTCGCGCGGGTGCAGTCCGATGCTCGGCTCATCCAGGACATAGGTCACCCCCACCAGACCGGAGCCCAATTGGCCGGCCAGCCGGATGCGCTGGGCTTCACCGCCGGACAAGGTCGACATTGTCCGGGCCAAACTCAGATAATCCAGGCCGACCCGGACCAGGAAATCCAGGCGGTGGGTCAACTCCTTGAGCAGCGGGCCGGCGATGAATTCCTGCTGCCCGGCAAAACTCTGCTCGCGAAGCCACTCCAGGGCCCTGACCACGGGCAGGCTGCAGAATTCAAAAATATTCAAATTGCCGACCCGGGCCGCAAGCGCCTCGGGCTTCAACCGCGCCCCCTCGCAGGTTGGACAGGGGCGATTTTGGCGAAAACGGGACAGCTCATCGCGCCATACCGGGCCGAGAACCTGATGCCCACGATCCAGAAGCGGCACGACTCCTTCCCACGAGGCTTTCACATCCCCTTGAAACAACGCATCCCATGCCGCAGGCGACAATTCGGCCAGGGGAGTGTCCAGGGTGAATCCATGCTGTTTGCCCAATTGGTGCAGACTTTCCTCGTATCGCGCCAGAGCAGCGGGCTTGCGCCAAGGGATGACGCCACCTTGACGCAGACTGAGCCCCTTGTTCGGAGCCAGCAGGTCGGGCTCGAAATATTCCACGCTGCCGATCCCTGAACAGGTCGGGCAGGCGCCCTGGGGACTGTTGAAGGAAAACAGCTGGGGCGTGAGCGGCGGCAGACTGATGTCGCATTGCGTGCAGACGGAAGTGGTGCTGAAGACCATTTCCGGGCCGTCCACGATCTGAATGGAAATCCGGCCCTTGCCGTGCTTGAGGGCCAGTTCCAGGGAATCGGCCAGTCTGTTGCGAATATCCGGCCCGGCAACCAGCCGGTCCACGACGAGTTCCAGGGTGTGGCGCTGGTTCTTGGTTATCTCCGGCAACGGGTCCAGGGGCGTCACCGTCCCATCCACCCGAACCCGGACAAAGCCCTGGCCCTTCAGCTTGCGCATCAAGTCCTGCTGCGTGCCCTTCTGGTTTTCCACCAGAGGCGCCAGGAGCAGAAAGCGCGTCTTTTCCGGCAGCGACAGCACGGAATCGATGATCTCATCCTGACTCCGGGCTTCAATGGCCTGCCCGCACTTGGGGCAACTCATCCGGCCCAGCCGGGCGTAGAAGACCCGCAAGTAGTCGTAGACCTCGGTCACCGTTCCGACGGTGGATCGGGGATTGCGGGTCAACGTCTGCTGTTCCAGGGAGATGGCCGGGGACAAGCCATCGATCTTGTCCACCTGGGGCTTGTCCAGTTGCGGCAGAAACTGGCGGGCGTAGGCGGACAGCGACTCCACATAACGCCGCTGCCCCTCGGCATAAATGATGTCGAACGCCAAGGTGGACTTGCCCGACCCGGAAGGCCCACAGACCACCACCAGCTTGTCCCTTGGAATATCCAGGGAAAGGTTCTTCAGGTTGTGGTGCCGGGCGCCTTCGATGTGAATTACTGATTCAGCCATAATGAAATGAAAAAGGCCCGGTAAGGGCCTTGGAGTGAAAATGTGTTTAAAGAATACGTTGAAGACACGTATCTATTCAGCACCCCTTGCGAGCCAGGACTCGGTCCGGCTTGCCTTGATTTTGCAGTCTCGCATTGTTTGACTGAGCCAGGATTCGTTCATCGAACCATTGCCGGACTCCTGAAGCACAAAATGCTGTTTATTCACGCAATGGTTCGATGTTACGAAGCCGGCGAAGGAGTTTGCGAGGCTGCAAAATCAAGGCAAGCCGGACATTGGCTGAGTAGTTACGAAGACACAGCATATAATTGCTCAAAAACCCGTGGCAACCATGGCCTGGATGCCCGCTCCCCGTCTGCACGAGGACAGGCTTCGCGGGCATGTCGCGCTTTGGCAAGCGTACTAATTGAATCATCCCCCACGAAGGCGGGAATCCAGGAGGCCAGGGAGTGTTCGTACCGGCCCGACGTTATTGAGCAGATGCCACGGCTTGTGTCTTCAAACGCCGTTAAACAAATGAGCGAACAAACAAGTCCGCAATGGCCTTTCTGCCATTGTCTTCCAGAAACCGGGTTCCGGTTCCGGTGAAGTGCTTGTGGCCGATGACCGGAGCGTCCTGGGGCTGCCATTCCGCCTGCTCCCAACGAAACCAGCCATTTTTGTCCTGATCGTAGACAAACAGCGGCTTGTTGCAGATCTTCGCGAACTCCGCTCCCCATCCCGTGCCGCCCTTGACGGTGTTGTCGTCCTGGATCGTGCCGACGACATAAATCTCCATGCCGCTATTGACCTGATACCAGATGGTCTGAAGCACTTGGCGCATGATGGGCGCATTGGAATAGGTCCTGTTCAGCAGGCGGGAAACATACGTCATGCTCACGTCGCCGCGGCGCAGTTCCTCCTGAGTCAAGACCCGTATCCCCCTGGTTCGAACAATCTGATGTCCTTCGAAGGTGAAGTTGACTTCGGCAACGCCGTACTTTTCAGCCAATGCTCCGAATTCCGTCTCGGCCCCCGTGGCCCCGCCGCTGTACAGAATGCAATCCTGTGCATTGATGTTCATGGAATTCTCCTTTTTCCAGTCAATTATGGGGAATATTCAGCTCGCCGAGAGCCGATTCAAAGCGCCAGATCCAGTAAAACGCCGACGAACAACAAAGCGGCAACAGCGCCGTTGAGGGTGAAAAACGACATGTTCAGGCGACTCAGGTCTCCGGGCGAAACAATGCGGTGTTCCATGTAGAGCACCGTGCCGACCACGGCCCAGGCCAGGAAATAGATCCACCCCAGGGATGCCGCGAATCCGGCCAGAAGAAAGAACAAGGCTGCCTGGACATGGCTGAACCGGGAAAGGACAAAAGCTGTTTCCAGCCCGAAGGCGGCCGGTACGGAGTGCAAGGCATGGGACTTGTCGAACTCGGCATCCTGGGCCGCGTACAGGATGTCGAACCCGGCCACCCAGAACAGAACGCCGAAGAACAGGAGGAATGCCGGCAAGGTGAACTGGGGATCAAAGGCGATCCAGCCGGCAATAGGCGCCAAACCAAGCACGGAGCCAAGAAAATAATGACAGAGCCAGGTGAATCGCTTGGTCAGACTGTAGGCCGCGGACCAGATCAGGGCCGGTCCGGACAGGATCAGGCACAAGGTGTTCAAGCCGGCGCAGGCCAGCACGAACAGCACCGCCGTGACCAGACAGAAAACAACGGTGAAGCGGACGCTCAGCTCCCCGGTCACCAAAGGGCGGGACTGGGTCCGCGGATTCAAGCGGTCAAACCGCAGATCCAAAATCCGATTCATGGCCATGGCAAAGGATCGGATCATGACCATGGCCAGGGTCAGCAGCAAAAACACCCGCCACCCCGGCCATCCGCCGGCGGCCAGAAAAACACCGGTATAGGCGAAGGGCAGGGCAAAAATCGAGTGCTCGATCTTGACCATGTTCAAGACAAGACGTGTTCGTTCGCGAAAATCAGTCATGGGGTTTATTCGGCATATGATTCAGTTTGCTCAGGCATAGCCCATTCCCGTCACTGGACGACAACCCGCAAAAAGCGCTTCTTTCCGACCTTGAGCACATGCTCTCCCGCTTCCAGCGTCTGCTCCGGGTCATGGATCTTTTCGCCGTTGACGGTACATGCGCCCTGGCGGCACAGGCGTTTGGCCTCGGCGCGGGACGGGCAGAGACCGGCGGCGTCCATGATTGCCAGAAGTCGGCTTTCAGGGCCATTGGCAACATGGAACTCGTCCATGTCTTCCGGGTTTTCCTTCTTGGCGAACACCCGCTCAAACCCCTCCTGGGCCTCCCGGGCCTGCTGTGCGCCGTGAAAGCGGGTCGTCAATTCCAGGGCCAAACCGACCTTGGCCTGTTTGGGATGCAGGCGGCCCTGATCCACATCCTCGCGCAAAGCGGAAATGCGGTCCAGGGACAAGTCCGACAGAAGCTCGTAATACCGCCACATCAACTGATCCGAGACGGACATCAGCTTGCCGAACATGTCGCTTGGCGGCTCTTCGATCCCGATATAATTCCCCAAGGATTTGCTCATCTTCTGTACGCCGTCAAGCCCCTCGAGGATCGGGACGGTCAGGATCACCTGGGGCTCCTGGCCATAGTTGCGCTGCAGGGTGCGCCCCATGAGCAGATTGAACTTCTGGTCCGTTCCGCCCATTTCCACGTCCGCGCGCAAGGCAACGGAATCATAGCCCTGGACCAGGGGGTACAAAAATTCATGGACCGCAATGGGCTTGCCGGATGCGTAGCGATTCGAGAAATCCTCCCGCTCCAGCATTCTGGCCACGGTGTACTGCGAGCACAAGCGGACGAAGTCCGCCGAGCTGAAGGTGTCCATCCAGTGGGAATTGAAGGCCACGGTGGTCTTCTCGGGGTCGAGAATCTTGAACACCTGTCGCTTGTAGGTCTCGGCATTGGCCAGGACAGCTTCCCGGGTCAGAGTCTTCCGGGTCTCGGACTTTCCGGAGGGATCGCCGATCATTCCCGTAAAATCACCGATCAGAAAAATGACGTCATGGCCTTGCTCCTGGAAGTGCTTCAATTTCTGGATCAAGACCGTATGCCCGAGGTGGATATCCGGAGCAGTGGGATCAAATCCGGCTTTGACGCGCAGGGGCCTGCCGCGACCGATCTTGGTCTTCAGCTCTTCCAGATCGATGATTTCTACGGTACCGCGCTGGATCTGCTCCAGTTCGGGCTCGGTTACAACCCGTCCGGGGGTTTCTGCTGTGGAATTCATTGCATTAGCCTTATAATTGTCCGGGAAAGGGGCAGACGCAAGGCCTGCCCCTGAATGAAGGATACCAACGGAACACCGTCGCGCCGGCTATCAGCGGCAGTCGTGAGGCCTGCACCTATTTGGCGTATCCCACGGCCCTTCGCTCGCGGATCACGGTCACGCGAATCTGTCCGGGATAGGTCAGGTTTTGTTCAATCTTCTTGGTCAGATCAGTGCAAAGCAAAAAGGTCTTGTCGTCGTCCACCATATCCGACTCGACAACCACGCGCAGCTCACGTCCGGCCTGTATGGCGAATGCCTTGGACACGCCTTCCATGTCCGTGGCCATGCCTTCCAAATCCTCCAGGCGCTTGACGTAGTTTTCCAGCAGTTCCTTGCGCGCTCCGGGCCGCGCTCCGGACAAGCTGTCCGCGGCCTGAACCAGAACAGCCAGAATGCTTTTGGGCGGAACTTCTTCATGGTGCGCGGCAATGGCGTGCACGATGTCCTTCCCCTCCCCGTACTTCTTGGCCAGGTCCGCGCCGATGGTGGCATGCGGGCCTTCGACTTCGTGGTCCACTGCCTTGCCGATGTCATGCAGCAATCCGGCGCGCTTGGCCTTCTTGACATCCAGATTCAGCTCCGCGGCCATGATGCCGCAGACAAAGGCGACTTCCAGGGAATGCTGCAGGACGTTCTGAGAAAAACTGGTCCGATACCGAAGCTGCCCGAGCAGGCGGATGATCTCCGGATGGATGCCGTGCACTCCAACGTCGAACGTGGCCTGTTCACCCCATTCCCGGAGCTTGACGTCCATTTCCTGCTCGACCTTTTTGACGATGTCCTCGATCCTGGCCGGATGGATTCTTCCATCGCTGATCAAGCGCTCCAGAGACTGCTTGGCGATCTCACGACGCAACGGACTGTAGGCCGAGAGAATCACCGTCTCCGGCGTGTCGTCGATGATCAGGTCAACGCCGGTTGCGGCTTCCAGGGCCCTGATGTTGCGGCCTTCACGGCCGATGATCCGCCCTTTCATGTCGTCGCTGGGCAAGGCCACCGAAGAGACGGTCTGTTCGGCCACGAAATCGCCCGCATACCGTTGAATAGCCGTGGCGAGAATCTCCTTGGCTTTTCTGTCCGCGGTCTCACGGGTTTCACTCTCGATCTGCCGAATGGTCTTGGCCGACTCGTGGCGGGCCTGACTTTCGATCTCTTCCATCAACCGTTTTTTGGCTTCTTCCACGGTCAGGCCTGAAATCTCCTGCAGCCGTTTTTGCTGTGTTTCCGTAAGTTCCGCGAGTCGTTCTTCCTGGACTGCAAAATCCCGTTCGCGCTGGATAAGGCTCTTTTCAAGATAGACGATTTCGCTTTCCTTCTGGGAAATCTTCTCCAGCTTGTGCTCCAGTCGTTCTTCCTTTTCCAGGAGCCGAGACTCCTGTTTTTTCAGTTCATGTTCACGGTCCCGGTAATCCTGCTCCTGCTCCTTTTTCCGCCTGAATATTTCATCCTGGGCTTGCAGCAGATACTCTTTTTTCTGGACCTGAGCTTCCTTGCGGGCTTCCTCAAGGATCTTGCTCGCCAGTTGTTCAGTCTCTTTAAGCTTCGTTCCGGAGATATGTCGTTGGCCCAGATGCACGAGCCCACCTCCGACAACTATCCCCAAAATGAATACCAACACCGACCATATTGTCATGGGATTCTCCCCTTAACCAAAATCATGTCACCCATCACGGGAATGGGCCGCACAAACGCAATCCCCACCTATCAACGAGGACGAAAACCACCCTCATGCGCTTCCGCACGGTGTATATTAATCAGGGAGCATGAAAAAACGCCGGATCAGAATAGATTCCGGCCTGGGAGAGAACTGGAGGGGCTGACGAATCGATACGTGAATTTACTTGAAGAAATATCGAAGCAACAAAAAGTGAGGTTTATTGAAATAACCCCCGGAAGGCCGTGTCATGAGCTTCTTTGAACCTTGCTTAGCAAGGTGGGCGCCACTATCCGGACTCAGGCTCCCCAGAATGAACTGGGTCTGCGCACCATCCGGTTGGAAGCGGCTCCCGAATAATCTATATTGGCTCAAAAAAGTAATCGATGATCACGAACCTTCCAGGGTGGTAAACTGTTCCGATTGTTTATCAATATTCCCGGCAGTATCATTCTCGGCAGTATCGTTTCGCTCAATCCGATGAAGCAATGTTTCCAGCTTTGTCTCCAACTGCCCCAATTTTATGCATGTCAGGAGATAATCATCCGCTAAGCCCAAAGCCAAAAAAGCCAGGAGCTTTTCTCTGCTCATGTGTTTGCCCTGCGTTTTCAATACGGCAAACCGTTCTTCAAGCACCTTTCGTGCTGCTGCAACTTGAGCCTGATCCGCATCAGCCTTAAATGCCAGTTCCAGGCCCAAGACGGATACGGTATGACTGGGCATGCGCAAATTATATAGACACTTCTTGGATTTTCTTCAAGAGGCCGTCAATACGGTCCAGAACTTCCTGTTTTTGACCTTTTTCTGAATTCAGTTCCTCTTGGAGTCGCACATTTTCGGCTTCCACATTGCGAATCCGCTCCAGCAGTCGTTCAATTTTTTCTTCGAATTGAGTGAGTATGTCCATGACTTTTTCTTATCCCGGAACGTCTCAAATGATCAAGATAATTATCTGGAAAAACGAGATCCGATTCATGGTTCATGAATCCAGGTTCGACATTGCATCTACTCGTGGATTTCTTAGTCCTTGGACTTGCGAGAGTAACATTGCTGCTTGCCTCGTGCAACAGCAAGGCTGTCATCCGGAACGTCTTTCGTGATCACGGATCCCGCGCCGACCAGGGAATTTGCACCGACCTTCACCGGCGCAACCAGCGCCGTATTGCTGCCGATGAATGCGCCGGGGCCGATCTCGGTAGTATGTTTGCGCTTCCCGTCATAGTTGCAGGTGATGGTCCCGGCGCCGATATTCGCACCTGAGCCGACAACGGCGTCGCCGAGATAGCTCAAATGGCCGGCTTTGGCTTTCCTGCCGAGGGTAGCCTTTTTCATCTCCACAAAATTTCCGACCCTGGACTGATCCTCCAGAACAGCGTCCGGGCGCAGGCGGGCAAAGGGGCCGGCAACGCAATCTTCATGCAGGGTCGCGCCTTCAAGATGCGAGAAGCACCGAACGACGCTTCGTGAACCGATCCGGGAGTTGTTGATCCAGGTATTGGACTCCACCACGGCACCCTTGGCGACATGCGATGCCCCGTAAATTTCACACGGCCCGAACAGTTCGGCTCCCGGCTCCACAACGACGCGCGGTCCGATCCTGGCAGCGCTGGGGTTATGAATCGTCACGCCGGATTGCAGCAGTCGCTGCACGATTCGGTGACGCTGGACATCCTCGGAAGCAGCCAATTCCAAAGGACTGTTCACGCCCATGAAGGCAGGAGCGTCCTGGGCATCCATGGTTTCGACATGCAAGCCGTCGGCAACTGCCAGATCGACAAGGTCGGTCAGGTAGTATTCCTGCTGGCGATTGTCCGCGGATATCCGTGAAAGAAGCGGCCCCATGGTCGCCACGCGCAAAAGATAGACGCCGGCATTGACTTCACCCGTCGGCGAACCATGCAGTTTCTCGTCAAAGTCCTTGGCCTCCACGATCCCTTTGACGACTCCGGAAGCATCGCGCAGGACACGGCCGTAGGATTGCGGGTCAGCCAAAGTCAGCGTGATGAAACCCAGATCGCCCTTGCTCTGGGCCAAGGTTTCACAAAAGTTGCGAAGGACATCGCCGTCAATCAACGGCGTATCGCCGTTGACCACCAGACACCATTCGGCTCCGCTCTCCAGCACATCCGGCCAACCGCACAGCACGGCATGGCCCGTGCCCAGTTGTTGGTCCTGAAGCACAAAGGTCTCTGCCGGGCACAGATCGCGAATCATGTCCGCCCGATGACCGATGATCGTCCGCAACCCATCACCGACCAGAGGCCGAACAGACTCCAGCACATACCACAGCATGGGCTCGCCCAGAAGTGTGTGCAGTACTTTTGGCTTGTCGGAATGCATCCGCGTTCCCTTGCCCGCCGCGAGAACAAGAGCTGAAAGAGACCGGCTGAAATTCATGGCTATCCTTTTGAGATCTGATGACCCGCCGCCATTAGCCCGCGGATCGGATTGAAAATATCATGGCTGTCATGGTTCCCCACCTCCAGCCCCTTTTTGTTTTTTTATACCTCCCCGCCCCATGAATCAACCGGCATACCGGTCCCTGCTGGATGCGGATGATCATGCCTCCCATGGAAATCTTATACCTGCCAAAACGTGCCACACTGGGTGCGACACATTCCAGGGGGGAAGGAGGGCCGCACCAGGAAACAATTGAGGCATGCACGGAATGTGATGGAGAACTTCTCGTTTCCCACATAAAAAAAGCCGGGGCGTGAGCCCCGGCTTCCATGCGGCGATATGGGAAGGAAAGTGTTATTTAGAACCTGTAGATGAAACCAGCGGCAGCTTTCCAGGCATCGTCCTTAGCCAGGTTGCTACGAGTTGTTGTGCCCAGATTGTCCAGATCCAACTTGCCCCAACCCAGTTCCAAACGAGCGGCCAAGTTTTCATAGATCTGGTAATTGCTGTCAAAGGTGACTTCGTAGTACTTGTCATCCTTGGTGAACAGCTGGCGGTTGGCGGTGTTGTTGGTGCCCTTGGCAAACATAAAGATCACGTCGTGGCTGAGCCGATCGATGAAGCTGATGTCGCCGAGCTTGGCGCCCAAAGCCCACATGCCCAAGGTACCATTAGTGGCCCAGTATTGGTCGATTCTTGCGGCGGGATTATCACCGATAGTGTCTGTGGCAAGATCAAACATGAAGCTGCGCAGGATGGCGTCCGTGCCGCCGCCGAAGGCGGAGCCGGTCATACCCAAAGCGGTGGGAGCCCAGGAGGTGCCGTCGGTGCCGATGGTGGGCATGCGTTTGCCGTTGATTCTGCCGTCTTCATTGGTATATCCAGAACCTTCACCGCTCTCGTACAGGAAGAACAACTCGGGGGTCAGCATCGGCATGCGGTACTGGACGGCCAAGTCGGCGATGAAGCCGCGAGCCTTCATGTTGTCGCCGAGATTAACACGTCCATAGTTGAAATCGCCAAAGAAAACGATGGGATCCAACATATCCACGGTGAAGTTCACGCCACCAAACCACTGGTTGGCATTCTTGAAGGGATTATCAACTCCAGGAACGGGTGCAGCGGGTACAGCCGAAGCACCTCCAAATCTATGATTCAAGTAATCCTTGCCCCAACGAGCATACACGGCAAAGGGGTTCAAGGTCACGCCATCCATGGCGATGGGCAGAACGGCAGCGAACACGTCTACTTCGTCATTCCACTTGTGATCGACGAGCTCACCCTGGGTGACGTCGTAAGGACGAGCCCAGGCAACGGTCAAGCCCATCATTTCATTAAAAGGAACGATGGCGGCCAAGGCGGCGACGTCAGCGGACAGGATGTGGGAACCGTAGGTGCTGGGCAGGGCGAAACCCTGGATACCTGCCTTAACGGCAGCTGCGGTACCGGGAACGTTGAACTGAATAAAAGCGTTCTTGGTGGCGATGTTGACGCCGTCAGCGTTCAATGCGCCGCCGGAATTGGGGCCGATGTTTGCGCGACCCTCAGCACCTTGCGTTCTTCCCCAAGCAACGTTACCAATTTCCAGGTGCAAAACGCCCTTCAAGTTTTCGCTGGCGATAAACTCGAACTGGGTGCGCACCCGCTGCATGGCCTGAAACTTGTCTACTTTAACATCATTGTTGAAATCAGCGTTCTTCAGGTAGTTGAAGTGTACACGCCAGGTGCCCTTTGCCTGAATTTCCACGGCTTGGGCCATGCCCACGGTGCCGAGGATAAAAGCGGCCATGATGGCCAGAACCAATAATCTTTTCATACCTTCCTCCTTTTGCGGTTCAATAAACATTTCCTTCCACACAATCGCCACACTTCGCCGATGAAGAGCCCCTTCATCGGCTGGAAATCCTTCTACGTTCGCCTGGAAGATTTTGTCAAGCGAAAAAACCATTTTTTTGACGGAAAATAAAAATTTTTATACTCGCCAAAAATTTGAACCCGCCTCGAATGTTTTAATTCCCGCTTTGCCTTCAGACAGCCCCCAACATCCGTGACATACTATCGTGCGCAATGGATGATGTTCGCTGGTCAGAAATGCTTTTGCCGGTAATAGCCAACTCCGATGAACACGTAGTGCATTCCGGACAATATTGAGACAACCGCGACAGCGATTACAAGAAATTGCACCAATCCGGCCAAAGGCATTGCGAGGGAATAGGCGCTCAGAACGACGACAACCAAGAGAACCTGGCCGCACGTGTTCAATTTGCCCAGCACCGTCGGCCGGACACGGTTGCGCACGTCCACGCCGTTGAGTTGCAGCAGGCCAATGCCGCCGAGAATGACGAATTCGCGCGCGATGACCAGCACCGCCAGCCAGTTCGCGATCAGGCCGACAATGCCCAGACAGGCATACGCCGTGACCAACAGCAGCTTGTCCGCGATGGGGTCCAGCATCGCTCCCAACCGGCTTCCCTGGTTCAGCCTTCTTGCCAAATAACCGTCCAGCGCGTCGCTCAGCCCGGCGACAAGAAAAAGGGCCAGGGCGATCCCGAATTGCTCCGTGATGAACATCATCACGAACACGGGAACCAGAATCATCCGGGCGACGGTGATCAGGTTGGGTATGGTCCAGTTTCCGGCAGGAGACATCCCGGCTATCGCTTCATATTGACATGCTGCAGGGGCACATCGAAATCCTGCTCCTCCATCAGCTTGATCACGGCCTGCAGGTCGTCGATCTGCTTGCCCGTGACCCGGACCTGTTCATCCTGGATGGCTGCCTGAACCTTGATTTTTTGCGCCTTGATCAGCTTGACGATCTTCTGGGCCGTATCCTTGGAAATGCCTTCCCGGATCTGCACGTCCATCTTCACCCGGCCCTGGCTGGTAGCTTCCAGCTCCTTGAACTCCATGCATTTCGGATCAAGCTTGCGCCTTGTGAAATGCGCCTTGAGCAGCTCCTCAATGGCCCGCATCTTCATCTCGTCGCCGGTGACCACATGCAGAACCTTGTCCTTGCGGTTCAAATCCAGGTCCGTTTTCACGTTGCGGAAATCGAACCGGGTATCCAGTTCCTTGCGCACGTTGTTCACGGCGTTGTCCACCTCTTGCAGATCCACCTTGCTGACAATATCGAATGACGGCATTTCTCCCTCCTCGCTTTGAGAGCATTTAAAATATCCGCGGATTACGCAGATTTTTATGTTGTCCGGCGGCAACTACTCAGTTCACCCGAGAAAAAGCAGACTGGGTACCCGCCTTCGCGGGTATGACTGACCTATATACGGCATTGAAAGTACAAGTCATTCCCGCGAAGGCGGGAATCCAGGTCATGCTTGCCACAAGTTTTCGAAAAGTAACCATTTCCTGCTCTGAAGCTGAGTAGTTACGTCCTGCGTAAAATTCGTGCCGCACTGGGGTGCGGCGGTCCCAGGGGGTGGGCAGTCACCTGATGCGTCCATTCCGGTGAGCCGCCCCCAGATCAGGCAATCACTTGTGAAAAATCGCGTGCCTGCCCTTCTTTCTCCACCGCTTCCAGGGCGCGTTGAGCGCTCCGCCGGAATAGACAGCCCCGGTCCATTGTTCATGCAATATCTTGTTGAAGACCACCATGTCGTTGAGAACGGCCCGGACCTGCAGCGACTGCATTTCGGCGCAGACCTGTTCCAGAAGCAGCGCCACGTCTTCCCGGGTTCCGCCGATGACGCCGCAATTGAGGACAGGCTTGTCATTCAGCTCGGAAAATCGACGGCCGTAGACCTGATCAAAGTGCTTGAGCATCCATGGATTGTTCTCGATCCGCGTATCCTCCGCTCCCAGGAACAGGCGGTAGACATGCCGATTCGTCAGATGCTCCCGCTGGGTTCGCCACCACCCCGGCAGCCCTTCCGGGGCCATGAACGGATCATGCTCCCATCCGGCGGAACCTCGCGCGGCATCGATCAGTCCGGTCAGGTCCAGGTAGTTCCAAAAGCTGCGATTTTCGATGAGCCGGAAAGGATCAGCACGGAACCAGGCATCCGCGACATCGACGATAAAGACATGCCGGGTCCGGTTCGCCTGATTCCCCTTCAGGTAGTCCCGAAACAGAAAAAACCGCTCATCGCCGGCGGTGAAGTCCCCCGGATGCACCCGCTGGAAACGAAAGCTCCCGCCCCGGCCAGTCCCGCCCAAAGTTGCGAACCATTGCTCGTATTTGGCTGTAAAGGCCTCGCTGAGATGGTCGTGCAGCAAAACGCCGTGCAGCCCCAATCGGCAGATCGAGTGATACCAGCCCGCAAAGTAATCAAAGGACGACGCCGTTACGGCCTGACCGTGCTGGGGATGGCGTTTCCCGGCAAAATAGGCGCCCAGGATGACATTTCCGGGGATTGAGTCGTTTCGGGGCTTGGTCATCAGCAATCATTGTCCCGGAATTCAGCGCAGGCCGATAATCCCCCGGCGACCCAGTTCCTTGATGAATGCCGTCACGGATAATTCCGCCTCCTTGGGCTGCAGCCCGTATTCGGCGATGAAGGCGTCGATGATGTCCCGGACCGTGTGCGAGCCGTTGACCATGCTCCAGGCCAGCCCCCCCATCTCATCCAGTTCCAGCTTTTTGGTCATGGGCCTGCCGTCCCACTTGCCCAGCTTCTGGGCCCACTTCCCGAACCAAGGTTTGAGGGTGAGGGGATAGCTCAGGCGGATGAGGCCGTTGGGCTGTTTCTCCTCCAGCACGTCCTTGTTGCGCACGGGACGCAGAGACAATGCTTCCTGGCGGGTTCTCGGCTCCGAACGGCGCTGCGTCCCTTCTTTCGCGTCAAACGATCCCATATGCTTGATCTATCTCCTGAAATGCATTCAGCTCCGCGACCCGCGCGTTGAGCAGAAACACGGCCAGAATCATTTGCCCATCCATGGAGAGCCGCACGCAGGCCCTGCCCCCCCGCTGCAAAACCCTGCCCGGCAACTGCTGCCATCGGACCTCGGCGACCTGGGGTCTTCCCTCCACCGGCTTCATGGAAGTAAGCTCTCTGGCATAATAACTTTCGGCCCATTCCCGCAGGCCTGCTCCGCGAAGCACGGCCCGGGCCGGACCGACCCGTTCCAGAACCAGTCTGGTTGCGTTGTGCCATCCCCTGCCTTTGAATTCCAGCCGATATCTGCCGGGATTAAAGGCATGGCGCATCAACTCCAGCCAAGGCGGCGACTGGAAGCGGATACCAAAGACCTGCCAGGGAAGCCACTGGCGCGGTTCAGGAGAACGCAGACTGAGCAGCACCTTGGCGGCATCCTCTTTAATGGATCCTGTTCCGGTCTCATAGAACTGGATCAGCCAAGCCATGTTTGAAGCAGGATCATAGACGACCGCGCCTCGCCCGGCAGAAATATGTGGCGATTGTTTCGCATCCTCGTGCAGATCCGATGCTCTCCAGAAGATTGGCTTCACATGGAACCCACGCTCTTCAAGCCGGGTTACGGCTTCCGTCCATTGTTCCGGAACAGGCGGTGTCTGCGCGTCCTTTTCGTCAATGAACAGTTCCGCACCCTGCACCCCCTTGGCCAGCTTGCGAATGGTTTTAGCCACGGAAAAGCGGCCCTGGATCGGCTGCCATTTAACCTCCATGACGGGCACATCCCCAGCCTCGGCCAGAAGATACCTGCCGTCCAGCACAGCGGGCGTCCAGTCCGGCGGCACCTGCAGGATCAGACCGTTCCAGTGCAAGGGAACGAGTTGTTCGGCGAACTCGAAGGAGGAATCAGGCATGGCCGGCCGAGCGGGTTGCCGCTTCAATGGGGAACAAAATCTTCCAGATTCCTGATTTGCATGGCTTCCGCATCGAGTGGAGGGCTCTCCCGGTCCAGTTGGCGCTCCCAGCACGCCCGTTCTTCCTCCCACAGGGTGAGGTGGGTCATCTTGATGGAAACACCGGGTCGCATGTCATCGAGTTTGCTGTGCATCAGAATCACTTCGACCGTCTCCTGCTCGTCGCCCAGCAACCACAGCCAAGCCTGGATGGTCCTGAAGTGGTCGCCCGCCCATTGGTCCGGCCTGCCCCAACGTTCTCTGTACAATCGATCCAGATCCCTGAATAACTGCTCATCGCGATCCACGAACTTCAGCTTCATGCGCGCCACCAGCTTTTGATCACCACAGACCGAATAGCTCAATGAACCGCCACGGACCCCCGGAATGGCGCCGGGTTTGAGCTTGACTTCCTTCATGAACAGGACGTCCGGCAACTCGGTTGCCGTATCCTGGTGCAGTAAATCCCAATAGGAATCCATCTCCGTGCCCAGCTCGATTCCGGCCAGGGTTTTGAAAGCCCCGGCCTGGACAGGGCAGAACAACAGAAATGCCGAAAGGATAAGGGTCGTTACCTTCATGTCGACCTCCTTGCAACTTGCAAATAAAAACTTCACTCTAGCAGTGAATGCCATGAGCAAGATTTTCCGTATCTACTCAAAAGATCAGTATTTGAAATGCCCTGCAATTCGCCTGGATTCCGGCTCCCACCAGGCGGAGACGTGATCCAGATACAGGGGCCACGCTCCAGCCCGAACTCGGCACTGAGTGCGTTACTCCGCTGCCGCACCGGGGTGCGGGCGCTCCCAGGATTTATCCCTTTGATTGCCGCAAGTTTTTGAGCGCAACTTCAGCCATATCAGGAAACGAACATGCAAACGCACCAGCGGCCTGACCCGGCCCCTCCTCCCGCGGAGCAATTCTCCGGCAACATCCGGGCCTTTGTCCACTATATTTTCGCGTTGACAGTCATGACTCTCTACGGAGGACAGGTCTGACCGTTCATCGACTCGCTCCCGGTCTGGGAGCTCGGCCTGATGATCCTGGTCCCCTTGTCTACCGCCTTCGTGCTGCGGTTGTTCCTGAACAGACGTTTCGTTAATCCGCTTCCCCCGCTGGATCGTTCCAGACGCCAGTTCCAGATCGAACTTGCCCTGCTGGTCGGGGTCGGGATGACCATCGCCCTGTACAGCACGGTGGTCATGCAATTTCCATTTGTGCACAGCGGCCTGAAACTGGTCCTGGGCTTTCTGACTCTGGGCCTGTTCCAGTCCGTGGATCTGGCCCTGGAACGGGAGCGAAGCGTCATCCTCCAGGCCAAGGCCCTGGGTTACGGACACGCTCCCCCGGCCAAGCTGTTCCCGCTCACGCGCCGGTTTCTTCAGTTGACGATCCTGATGGCCTTTCTGATCTCCGGCGTGTTGATCCTGATCATTGTGAACGACCTGCGTTGGCTGACCCTGGGCGCCATGTTGCAGGAAAACCTTTTCTTTCTGGTCCGCGCGGTGATCGTGGAAATTCTTTTCGTCATGAGCGTTCTTCTCGCGTTGATCATCAACCTGACCGTCTCGTATGCAAAAAACCTGAAACTGCTGTTGGACAACCAAACCACCGTCCTGGAGCAGATCAGCAAAGGCGACCTGAGCGGGTATGTTCCCGCCGTGACCAATGACGAGCTGGGCTTCATCGCCGGCCACACCAACCGAATGCTGGAGGGGTTGCGGGAACATTTGGAGATGACCCACGGCATGGAAGTCGCCCGGCAGATCCAGGCAGACCTGCTGCCTTTTTCCGCTCCGGAAATCCCCGGGCTGGACATTGCCGGAATCAGCATCCCCACGGACGCCGTTACCGGAGATTATTTCGACTATTTCCGCACCAGGGACGAGAAACAGCTCTCCGTGCTGATCGGGGACGTCAGCGGGCATGGCGTCGGGTCGGCCCTGATCATGGCTTCTGTCCGCGCCATGATCCGCCTGCGAACGGCGCTGCCCGGATCGCTGTCCGAGGTCATGGCTGACGTGAACCAGATGACCGTGGAAGACAATTACGGCACCGGCAGATTCATGACCCTGTTCTGCCTGATGATCGACACCTCGTCGTTCAGCCTGCGCTGGGCCGGCGCGGGCCATGATCCGGCCCTGCTGTACAGCCCGGCAAAGGACAGCTTCACCGAGTTGCCCAGTTCAGGCCTGCCGCTGGGCATCCGGCAGGACAGCGCCTATCCGGTGTCCGCCCGCGATATATTCCTGCCGGACGAAATCATCGTCATGGGCACCGATGGAATATGGGAAACCACAAACCAGGAAGTGGAATTGTACGGAAAGGATCGGCTGCGGCAAATCATCCGAGCCCACGCCGCCGGATCGGCTCAAGAAATTGTCGAGGAGGTGGTTAAATCCGCTTCCGCATTCAGTGACGGAGAGCTGAAGGATGATCTGACCCTGGTTGTGGTCAAGGCGCTGAACCGTAAGATGCCCCGCGGCTCTTGATCACTCACTTGTCCTGCAATTCCCGCAAGGCCGCATCACAGTCCGCATACATGGCAAAGATTTCATTGTATCCGGAAATATCAAAAATCTCCTGGATGTAATCCTTGAGCCCGCAAATCGCGATCCGACCGTTGGCGGCCTGCAGACGCTGGTAGGTCATGACCAACACGCGCAATCCGGAGCTGTTGATGTAGTCCAACTGATGGAAATCAAAAACCAGCTTTGTCGCACCCTGATCCAGTTTTATCAGCACTCGCTCCTCAAAAGCCTGGGCCTCATTCCCGTCCAGCCTGCCCTGCAGGGTGAACACCACGATTTCACGTCGGCTATTTTCTTTGATTTCCATTGGTTATTCTCCACCCTGCGGTTCCGGCACCCGAACAGGGTTATGACATTTTTCAGCATTGCAAAGGCTGCCCAGATCCTTTTCCATGGTCAAGATATTCCGCCCGTTTTCATATCGATAGGCTATCGAGTTCATAATGGATCTGACGAGATGCACGCCCATGCCTCCCACACATCGCTTCCGTTCCAGCAGGGGCTTGTCCAATTCCGGCTCCGATACGTCCCCAATGGGGTTGAACGGCCGGGCATTGTCACGGACCTCAAGCCTGGCTTGTTGCCCAGTTATTTCCACCGCCACATCGATCTCATACCCCTCCGCCGACTGATATCCGTACTGCAAAATATTGGTGATGATTTCGTCCAAGGCGAGGGTAATTTGGTACACGCACTTGTCGGACCATCCTTGTTCCGAGCCCAGATTGCGGAGCGATGCGACCAGTCCGGCCATAGTGCCCTGGGAGTTGGTTAATTTGTAGCTTCTCCGGATCATTGCCTTTCTTTCCTTTTGCTGCATTGTCTGCAATCCTATGCAAGGCATGACTTCAACGCAAGGTCTCCGGGTGGGAACTCCCGGCAATCAACGGCATGCACGTGACATCACGCTGAATCCAATCCCGCACAACATGGATCGCGGATCATGAAACCGCCTCTTCAGGTTACAAAACGCACCCTGTTTTCCTGGGTGTTTCATCGCCATCTCAAGCTGCAAATTCTTTTGGTGGTGATCATCCTCATCACCGTGGCCTCCCGGGTTCTGCCGCTGGAATTGCAGAAAAACATCATCAACGACGCCATCGGCATGCGCGACGTGGACCTTCTGCTGTTCTATTCCGGGCTGTACATCGCCATCGTGGTCCTGGGGGGGATTCTCAAGTACGCCATCAACCTGATCCAGTCCTACATCGGCCAGCAAACCCTCAAGACCATTCGCCGCGATCTTTTCAACCACATCATCTCCCTGCCGCTTCCATTCTTTCGCAAGACCCCGCCGGGCACGGTGATCAACTCCATGGTCACCGAACTCAACCCCGTGGGCGACTTCATCGGCCAGGCCTTTTCAACGCCATTGGTGAACATCCTGACATTTCTGGCCATTGCCGGGTTCATGTTCTACCTCAATCCCCTCTTGGCCGGACTCAGCCTGCTGCTGTATCCCACCGAACTCATCATTCTCCCCTGGCTGCAACGCAAAATGAACGCGGCCAACCGGCGCCGGATGGCCTCCACCCAATCGGTCAGCGGAACCATCGGCGAATCCATCGGCGGCGTACAGGAAATTCACGCCAATGCCAGCTACAAGCTCGAGGACGACAAGTTCGGGAAGAAACTCGACCTGCTCTACAAGAACACTCTGACCATGTACGCCTTCAAATACGGCATCAAGTTCTACAACAATTTCTTTCAAAGCCTGGGGCCGTTCATTCTTTTCCTGGTCGGCGGCTATCTGGCGATTCAGGGTCAGCTGGACATCGGCGCCCTGGTGGCCTTCCTGTCCTCCTATGAAAAGCTCTATGATCCCTGGAAGGAACTGATGGAGTACTACCAGACCTACCAGGACAGCACGGTGCGCTATTCCCAGATCATGAGCTACTATGACATTGAGCCGGAATACCTGTTCAGTCCGGTCGACCGGTCGCTGCATGAAATGCATGGCCAAATCGACGCCCAGGCTGTCGGATACATGGTGGACGGGAACATCAAGCTTCTGGACAGAATCAACCTCTCCGTCCAGCCCGGAGAACTCCTGGCCTTGGTCGGCTTTTCCGGGTCGGGAAAATCGACCCTGGCCCTGTGCATGGCCCAGATCTTCAACTACACCAGCGGCTCCCTGAAGATCGACGGCCGGGAACTGAACCGGCTGACCAAGGCGGACATGGCCGTTAACATGGGCATGGTCGCGCAGCATCCGTTTATTTTCGAGGGCACCCTCCAGGACAACCTGCTCTATTCCTGCGAAGCGCAACGCCTGCAAGGCAAGACCTGTCCCGGGATGTCCGGAACACCAAGCCTGGACCGGATCATTGAAGTCATTCAGCAGGTAGGATTGTACCTGGATGTGCTCAGCTTCGGATTCCGGGGAACGCTTGATCCTGAAAAAGATCAGGAACTGGCCGGCCACATCCTGCACGCCCGCCAGATGCTCCGGCAAAACGCCGGGGAGGATTTGGTCGAGGACGTCGAGTTCTTTGACCCGCAACATTATGTTCACGGCGCGACTTTGGCCCAGAACCTGATCTTCGGCTCTTCCGCGACTCCCGGACTCACTTCGGAGACACTGCACGCTAACGCGTCGTTTCGCCGTTTCCTGAAAACCCAGGAGTTGCTTGAGCCGTTGGATGCCTTGGGACATGCCATTGCTTCCCGCAACGTGGACGTGATCAACACCTTGGGCGGCGGAATGGAACTCTTTGCCGACTCGCCGATTCCCGCCGATGATTTTGATGAGTACGCCCTGCTTGTTTCCAGAGTCCCGGAGTATGATTTCGCCAAATTTGATGAAAACGATCGGGCGAAGCTGCTCAAACTTGCCCTGGGCTTTATCTCCAGCTCCAACGCCATGGGCAGGATTTCATCGGATCTCAGGCGCCGCATCGTGAGCAGCCGAGCCGCCTTTAAGAAATGGGCCGAGGAGAACGCCCCCGGCGCATTCACTTTTTATCGCCTGGACTCCTACATCGCCTCCGAATCCATCCTGGACAACATTCTGTTCGGAGTGATCAGGCCTGAAATTGCCGGCGCGGAAGACCGGATCAAGAAACGCATCATGCAGGTGTTGATCATCGAGGATGTCCTGGACCGCATCATCGAGTACGGGCTGCAATTCAACGTCGGCAGCCAGGGCGACCGTCTCTCCGGCGGACAACGCCAGAAAACGGCCCTGGCCCGCGTCTTTTTGAAAAATCCGCCGATCCTGATCCTGGACGAAGCCACCGCGGCCCTGGACAACGCGTCCCAGACCCGCATCCAGAACCTGCTGGAGAGCAAGTTCAAGACAAAGAGCACGGTCATCGCCGTGGTTCACCGCCTGGATATTCTCAAAGGGTACGATCGGATCGGCGTCCTCAAGTCCGGAAAATTGGTCGAACTGGGGAGTTATGAAGAATTAATCAAGAAAAAGGGAGTGTTCCATGAACTCGTCCACGGTCGTCAATAGCAGCGAAACCGAATTCGATCAGAACCTGAATGCCTTGCGCAATATCTCATTTTTCTCGGAACTGGGCCTGCAGCCCCTGAAGGCCCTGGCCTATCTCTGCAAACGGATCAGATATCGGCCGGACGACTATATTTTTACCCAGGGAGATCTGGACACCCAGGCCTATTGCTTGTTGAGCGGCGCCGCCCGGGTCATCCGCGATGAAGACGAACGGCAAGTCGTCCTGCGAGTGCTGGAAACAGGGGCCTTCATCGGTGCTTTGTCCCTGGTGGCCCAGACCAAGCGCCTTTTTTCGCTGCAGGCTGTCGAACCAACGCTCTGCCTGGTACTGCCGCAAAAGCACTTTCTGAATCTCGTATCCAAGTCGCCCGATCTTTCAGCGAACTTCTTCAAGGCGCTCTACCGATCTCTATACCGATGGGAGGAAGAACTCCTTTCCAGGACGAACCGGCAGGATTTGCAGCAGGCGAAAGACTTTCTGGGAGTGACGCTGCTGTAGGACCAGCTAACGATGTTCACCTTGTGGCATGGTTGCTCTAACTGTGAGATGTGTTGAATAGCTGCCTTGTTTATTCGTCTTGTCGCGGAAATACCGGCATGATATTTATGGTTGGACACTGGCGACCTGAAACTGTTCGAAAAAATTGAAGGCTCAACGTCATCGCGGGCCGTGACGCAGTTCTCGCACATGATTGCAACAACAGGAGACGGCATGGAACGGGAAGACAAACTGAATTTGACCTGCACCCAGGAGCAACTGGCGGAAATGCTGCGCACCATGGCCGACGCCATGGTGCATGGACGGCTGCGGCTGGAAAATGTCGAAGTTGACTGGAAAGATGTCCAGAAGATCAACCTCGCCATCCGCAACGCGGCGGGCATGGCCGAGGTCAAGCTGAAAATCGCCTCCGGAGCACGGTGCATGGTCATCCCCGGGAAAGAAGACGATGGCCCGGCAAAGATCGAAACAGAATTGTCCGAGACCGCAATACCGAGCGACAGTTATGGTTCCTTGAAAAAGCGGATGAGGAAGTCCTTCAAGAACATCATGTACGCGCTGCACGATAACACCTGGCCGGCCCAGTCCGACATCGACGGTTTCATTCAGGATTCGGCTTTGATGGTCCGTTACCCCGGCAAGGGCGACGAGTTCTATCCGGCCTATTCCGAAGCCGTGGCCGTATTCCAGGAAGCCGTGCGCGTACGGGACCTGGACGCGGCCTATCAGGCCGCGCATTCCTTGAACTCACTGAAAACCCAATGTCACAAGAAGTACGATTGACGTGCCGAATCCGGCGCGGGGACTGCAAGGCTGGAGCCGCGCCTCCGAGGGATGAAGGGGCGGCCGGGTGAAGGCGTTGTGGGTGGATTGATGAACACGGAGCTGGAGATGGAGGGAATGATATTGTCTGCTCAAGGCAGGAACATGGAAATCGTCCGGGGAGACGAGTCCGCGGCGCAGGTCAAGGAAATGGAGTTTCCGCCCCAGTTGACCGAAGCGGACGAAAAACATTTCAGAAGCATCATCAACCAGGGCCTCAGTCCGGAGCAGATCCAACGGGTGGTCACGCCGCTGCGGGTCCAGCCCAGGCAGGAAGACGTGCTGGCCATTCACTGGCACCCGGAATTCATCCCCATGGACCTGATCTCCCAGCGCATTGAGGCCACCTATCCCAACAAGGTCCATGAACTGATCATCCCCACCCAGCACAACGTACTCATGGAGTACGGGGACTATTCAGGGGTGGAAGTGGACTGCTATTCCCACGAGTTCCAGCGCAAGGTACAGCTGCTCTTGCACTTCCGGACCAGCAGGCTGGAATCCGCGGACGTGTTCAAGGCCATGCTGGACCATACCTTTCGCTATCGGTCCAGCCAGCTCTACGCCTTTTTGGATATGGTCACCAACATCAAGTACGAGGACTACCTGCAATTGGCTTCCGAGGAAACCGGCGTGGACGAGGAAGTGGTCCGCTTCGCCCGGATCCAGGCCAAGAAGCTGCAGTTGCTTTTGGAGGAACACGAACAGACCATTCCCCGGGACATGATCAAGAACAAGCTGGTCCGGGAATTCATCGACGCCCAACGGCATCTCTTTCCGGCATCCCTGGTTCACCGGACGCAACTCTTCCTGAAGAGCGTGAAAAGCATGGCCAAGGAGAACTTCAGCCTGACCTATTTCTACAAGACCTCGGAGTTCATCGAGGAGGCACGGGCCTTGGGCGGCGGCGTGGTGGTACCGCATCCCGAGCAGTTCTGGCCGATTCTTTTGGCGGACTATGACGTGGACGGCTACGAGGTCTGGAATCCCCAGTCCCAGGAGTACACGGATTTTCTGATCAACGTGATCCACCGCCAGAACAAGACCCGCAACGCGGGGCAGCGTTCCCTGCTGGTGTTCATGGGCGACGACACCCACATGAGCGAGAAGATCAAGGATCCCAGCCATGCCGAAGCCGGCAAGTACTACCGGGACATCGGGGTGCAGCCGCCCTGGGACGATCTTTCCGTCCGGAAAAGCCTGATCGTGGGCAACGCCGGCCGGGCCCGGGTCATCGAGGAATACAAGGCCCGGCTGGACGGCTGAGGCCATGACCCTGGTTTCAGAACCCTAACCTGAAGTGAGCACAGCAATGGCGGAAGAAAAATTTCGGCACGAATCCCTGCAAGACCGGGAATCCATCGGCAAGTATCTCAACGCGTTGAGCGATGGGTTTCAGAACGGCAAACTCCAGTTCTCCTGGAAAGACAAACGCTTGGTCCTGGAGCCGCAAAGCCTGATCAAGTTCGATATCGAGACCATGAAAACAGACGGAGAAGTAAAAATGACCCTGCGCTTCCGCTGGGAGCAGGCCTCGGAAAGCAGCATGTTTGTGGACGGGCCGCTGGTTATTGATTCCCAGGCCAAAGGATAGGGCAACATGCATTCCTTAGAGGGACTGGAGCAGAAAATCCAGTTCATGGTTCTGGAAGTGTCCAAACAGGTGGACGACACGCTCAAGGTGCTGATCAGGCCCGACAACTCGATCATCGAGAAGATTGCCTCCCGGGACGACTACATCGACAACTTCAAGAGCGTGATCGAGAATACCTGCTTCTCCAGGCTGCACAGTCAGGCGCATCTGGACAAAACCGGGATCGACTTCATCCGGGCGGTGAACATCATCAGCAACAACCTGGAGCGAATCAGCGACTTTTCCGTGGATATCGCCCGGCAGCTGCGATACATCTCCGATCACCGCTTCCTGGATCAGTTCGAGTACCGCCCTTTTTTCCGCCAGATCCTCGGGGCTCTGGACATCGTGGTCCGCTCCCTGTTTCACCGCGATCTTTCCCTGGCCTTGCGCATCTGCCGGGCGGAATTCGTTCTGGACAAGCTGTACAAGCATAAATTCGACAGAATCATCGCCCAGTTGCAGTCCGGCAAGGAAACCCACAACCTGATCACCACCCTGTTCATCTTCCGCTATCTGGAACGCATGGGCGACTCCCTGCTGAACATCGGCGAGGCGGTGATCTTTTCCGTGGTCGGCGAGAAACTGAAGATCAACCAGTACCAGGCCCTGCGCGAGTCCCTGGACAACCTCGACTTCGATCTGCGCATGCGCGACGTGGACTTTGAGTCCATCTGGGGCACCCGGTCCGGGTGTCGGATCGGCAAGGTTACCAACGGGGCCCAAAGCAACGCCACCGGGGTCATCTTCAAGGAGGGCAAGCTCAAGAAGATTCTTCAGGAAAAGGCGAACATCCAGCAATGGGAAACCATCTTTCCGGGTCTGACCCCCAAGGTGTTCGGTTTCCAGGAGAGCATGGACAACGCTTCGATCCTGCTGGAATTCTTAACCGGATGCACTTTCCAGGAAATCGTGTTCAACGACGATCCGGAGCAGTTGGAAAACGCCTTCTTCCTGGTTCAGGAAACCGCGGCAATGATCTGGCAGAACACTCTGCGCAAGGGCAGCAAGCCCTGCGCTTTCACCAGCCAATTGTTTTCAAGACTGGAGGACGTGTTCGTGGCCCATCCGGAACTGAACACTCCCCGAACCCATTTCTGCGGTCTGGAGTTGCCGGCCACGGAGGAACTGCTGGCCGAGCTGGCCGAGGTGGAGCGGGAGCTGACCGCGCCGTTCACGGTCTTCACCCACGGGGACTACAACATCAACAACATCATTTACAATCAGAAGGAGCAACGGGTGCATTACATCGATGTACACCGCTCCAAGCTGGATGATTATGTCCAGGACGTGTCGGTGTTCCTGGTCTCCAACTTCCGGATCCCGATTTTCGAGGGCGCCGTACGGAACAATTTGAATCAGGTGGGGCTGCGTTTCCTGCAGTTCGCCCGCCAGTTTGCCAAGGAACATCATGACGCGACCTTCGAGATCCGGCTGGCCCTGGGTCTGATCCGCTCGTTCATCACCTCCGCCCGGTTTGAACTGAACGCGGAGTTCGCGGCCGGCATGTTCGCCCGGGGCGTGTATCTCGCGGAAAAGATCCTGGCCTATCGCGGCCGGCCCTGGGAGCGGTTCCAGGTCCCGGTGCAGATCCTGCAGTTCCGGTCTTTTTAACAACTCGTGGAATCTGGCTTTTCAACACACTGCCAAGGCATCATCCCCAACGTAAGGACGGTACATGAAACGTATTGCAGTTATCGGCAATCCCGGTTCCTGGTCCACGGAAAAGCTGGCGGACGCCTTCGCGGCCAAAACCGGATTTCGGTGCGTCGTGGACATGTCCCGGGTGCACATGAATCTGGAAACCGGCGCATTGTGGTTCGACGGCCAGGATCTTTCCCGGTTCGACGCCCTGACCGTGAAGAAGATCGGGCCGGCCTATTCGCCGGACATGCAGGATCGGTTGAGCATGTTGGAATTGCTGAACCGAAACGGGACTCCGGTTTTTTCAAAGCCCTGCGCGATTCTGACGGCCCTGAACCGGTTGAGTTGCACCGTGAAGCTACGTGCCGGAGACATGCCCATGCCCCCCACCGTGATCACCGAGAGCCCGGAACAGGCGGAACAGGCCGTCGCGGATTTCGGACGCGCCGTGTTCAAACCGCTCTATACCTCCAAGGCTCGGGGCATGGAGGTGATCGAAGCCGGGGCCGCATGTCGGGAGCGGATCTCCCGCTTCCAGAGCCGAGGCAACCCGGTGATGTACGTGCAGAAGATGCTCACCACCCCGGGCAAGGACCTGGGCATTGTCTTTCTCGGCGGCGAATATCTCGGCACCTACGCCCGGCAAAGCAACGGGGCCTGGAACACCTCCACCTCCAGCGGGGGCAAATACAAGCCCTACGCACCGAGCCGGGAGATCATCGATCTGGCCTGGCGGGCCCAGGATCTGTTCGAGCTGGATTTTACCTGCGTGGACATCATGGAAACCGAGGACGGCCCGATGATTTTCGAGGTCTCCGCGTTCGGCGGCTTCCGGGGACTGCTGGAAGCCTGCAGTCTGGATGCCTCGGTTCATTTCGCGGATCATGTGCTCAGGCGCTGCGATCATGTCTCGCCTTAGCCCGGATCAGGTTCGGTCTTATTGGAAATGTTGGGCAGCGCCCGGATTCAGGCCTCGAAGGACTTCCTGAAGTGACGCTGCTGCGGGACTTCGCGGCTCAGTGCTCCCCGTGATCGTGTCCATTTCCGTGGTGGTCCTGGTCCGCGGGCTTCGCGGGGCCGGTCTCTGACTTCATCCGGACCGGGTTGCCGAAGGAGGGATCGCTGCTCACCTTGTAGGCCACCGTTCCCGGCGGATGATCGTACCAGCCGGGATCGCCGTATTCGTCGGGGCCAAGTTCATCCCGAACCTTCATGATGCTCATCATTCCGCCCATGGCGATATTGCCGAAGGGGCCCTTGCCCATGAACATGGGCAAGGTGTTTTCCGGCCCGGGCATGTGCCCGGCATCGGTGTGATCCTGGTGATCGGCCATGCCGTGACGGCCCATGGCCATGTAGCCCGGCAGGATTTGACGGATGCGTTCCTCGATGCCGCTCTGATCCACGCCAATGGTGTTGGCGATTTCATGGGCCATGGGATTCATGGTGTGATGGGCCATGTGGCAATGAAAAGCCCAGTCTCCGGGCACGGCGGTGAATTCAATATCCCGGGTCTGGCCCACGCCGACGATCTCCGTGGCTTCCGAGCGCCATAAATTGCGCGGCCACCGTCCGCCGTCGCTGCCCGTGACCAGAAAATGCACGCCATGCAGATGCATGGGATGGTTCCACATGGACAGGTTGCCCATCCGGATGCGCACCCGTTCTCCCGTGCGGGCCACCATGGGCGCCGTTGCCGGAAAGACCTTGCTGTTGATGGTCCAAAGGTCGAAATCCACCATCACCGAGGGGTCGGGGCGATAGGTGCCCGGATGGAGCGCCCAGTTGTGCAAAAGGAGGACAAAGTCCCGATCCACCGGAGCATCCGCGGGATCCCGGGGATGGATGACGAACATGCCCATCATGCCCATGGCCATTTGGACCATCTCGTCCACATGCGGATGATACATCTGGGTACCGTGCTGCCGCAGGGTGAATTCGTAGGCAAAGGTCTCTCCGGGTTCGATGTGCGGCTGAGTCAGGCCGCCCACGCCGTCCATGCCGCTGGGCAGCTTGAATCCATGCCAGTGCACGGATGTCGGCTCCCCAAGAAGGTTGGTCACGTAGATGCGCACATGGTCGCCTTCCACCGCCTCGATGGTCGGACCGGGCGTCGTGCCGTTGTACCCCCAGCAGTGGGCCCAGCAGCCCGGAGCGAATTCGTGGTCGATCTTCTCGGCCACCAGGTGAAACTCCTTGACGCCGTTGTTCATCCGGAAGGGCAGGGTCCAGCCGTTGGGAGTGTGCACGCGCGCGTGCCTGTTGCGCTGCCCGCGCGACCCTGTCTGACCCATGACGTGTCCATCATGTTCATGATGTCCCATGTCAGCGGAAACCGGTTTGGCGCCGATCAGGGCATGGGCCAAAGCGCCCGCTCCCGCGCCCACGAGAAAATTGCGTCGGGAAACCATCTTAATGTCCTCCGTGGTGGTGATGCTCGTGATTTTCTGGTTCCGGCGCATGGTGCTCATGGTCCGGCTCGTCGTGGTCGTGTTCGGAGTGATCGTGTTCCGCCGCTTCATCCGGATCGATCAACTCCGGAAGCCGGATCAACTCCTTCTTGAAGCGCAGCCCGCTGGGCAATTCGGTTCCGACCAGCCGCGCCAGCTCGGTCCTGGCGATCCAATAGTCCCGCACGGCTTCAACATAGCCATGATAGGCATCGTACTCCTGCTGCTTGGCGCGGATCAGGTCAAAGACATCGTCCAGCATGAAATTGACCCGCTCCTGCGTCCGCTCCACGATGTCGACCCGGCTTGGAACCAGGACATCCCGGTATTCGAACACCTTTTCTCGTGCGCCGAGCACCCGCTGGTGGGCCAGATAGACCTCGTTGCCGGTCGCGATTTCCAGGGCGTCCAGCCTTGCCAGCCCGGCCTCCAGGCGTGCATCGGATCGCAAAATTGCCCCCTGATTCTGGTTGAACAACGGCAGGGATAAGGAGATGAACGGACCGAACAGGCGACTGCGATCCGTCTCGCGCTCAAATTCGACTCCGAGTTCCGCCTCTCCGATATACCGATACCTTCGGGCCAGGGTCACGCCCTCGGCCAGCAGATCCAATTCCCGTCGCACCGAGACCAGTTCCAGCCGTTGCTCATGGGCCAGTATCAAAATCTCGTTGGGATCGTCCTCCGCAACCACCGGCAGGGCCAGCCCCTGCTCCACGGACCAGACAGCCTCCGAGGCATGCAATCCCATCAGGCGGTTCAGTTCAAAACGCGCCTCTTCCACCAGCATCCTGGCGTCCACCGCGGCCAGGCGGGCCTCGGACGCCGCTGCCTGCTCCAGATGCAGCGCCAGTGCTGAAATATTTCCGGCCTCCCTGAATCGTCCGGCAAGTTCAGAGGACAACCCGGACGCCCTTTCCTGTAACTCCCGCAACCGGGCGATCTCCCGTGCGGCGGCCAGTCTGTAGAAGGCCGCTTCCGTGCGGGCGATCAAGTCCAGAATCGCGGCGGCGACTTCCGTCTTTGTCCGCTCCAGCTGTCCTTCGGATATCCGTCGACGTGACGGCATCAGGAGCAGATCGGCAAAATTCTGAGCCAAGCCGAACGTCAGTTGATTTGCCATCCCGGATTCGCTGGAAGTCATGATGGAGGCGGAAAAATTGGGATTGCTGAGCCGTCCGGCCTGCAGCACGTCCGCGGAAGCGATGCCCAGGTCGGCGTAAAGTTTGCGCAGTTCCGGGTTGTGCGTCACGGCGAGCCGGACGGTATCGGCCCTGGTCAAAGTTTCACCCTGAAGTTGGGGGCGTTCGAAAACGTCAGGGGACAACTCCGGAAGATGACCGCGACGCTCGACGGCCATTGCCGCCACGCTTCCGGCGCCACGATCCGCGGGCACGCTCGCGCATCCCGTCAGGATAAACAAAAACGCCATCACCCAAATGATTCGCAACGCGTTCCTCATCAGTGTTCCTTGTGAGTAACTATTCATTGTTCAAATGGTCCATCGCAAGGACCCGCCGGCAAGACACCTCAAAAGTACAAGTAAAGCGACGGGGCTGTTTGTACAGGAAAACCTTTGGAGAACATGAAGGTGGGGAGCGGCAAATGGCCCCCGGATTATATGCCCAAACAGATCGCAGAATGATTCTGATCTTGATCAAACGGACGAACAGTTTTGGTATCGTAGACAATTTTGGAAATTCGCGCTGTGATTTCCCACAATTCCAGACTACGACGAATCCACGGGAAAAAAGAGGTGAAAGCGTGCCCCCTGTCCGGGTTTGCTGTAAAACTGAATGAACCCGCCATGCTCCTCGATGATTTTTTTGCAAATGGGCAGCCCCAGTCCGGAGCCAAGATCTTTTCCCGTGGTGAAAGGCTCAAACAGGACGTCGGCCATGTCCTCCGACACGCCCGGCCCATTATCCGCGACAACAAGCTCCATCCACCGGCGATTTTCCTTTACAACCGCCTGCGCACTAACGCTCAGCCGGCCTCCGTCGGGCAATGCTTCCAGGGCGTTGTCCAGCAGCTGATTCAGGACGATCGCGATCTGTTCCGCATTCATCGATATCAAGGGGAGCGGCGAGATGCTCACATGCATATCAATTCCGCGCGCACCGATTTGGGAACGATAACGATCCAGGACACCCTGGAGCACGTCGGCCAGGGATTGGCCCGCGGAGAGAGGAGCTCTGTCCCGGGCAAAAATGAGCAATTCCTTCAACATTCTTTCCAGCCGATGCAATTCAGCCAGAATAATACCGGCATAACGGCGTTCTTGCTCACTTTGGGCAACCGTTTCCAGACGCCGGGCAAAACCTCCCGCGGCAGTCAGTGGATTTCTGATGGCATGGGTCACATTGGTGGTCATCCGGCCCAAGGCGGCCATCTTTTCCGTGTGAACCAACTGCTCCTGAGCCGTTTCCAGTTGTTGCCTGACCCGGTCCACCTCCAGTTCAAGGGTTGCATTCCATGATTGTAATTTTTCTCTGGAAGCATGCAGTTCTTCCACCATCGAATTGAAGCTGACGCCAAGCAGACTCAACTCATCTTGAGGCGGCTCTTCCTGTTGACGGCCCGACGATTTCTGAAAAGAGACCAGCAAGTCCCGCAGAGAGGAAACGACCAGCTTGTTGAAAAGAACGCCCAGGGCAATAAAGATGAAAAACAAGGTCGCAAAAATAATAAGGAAACCGGATACAGCCCGCTCCTTCAACTGGCTCAAGGCAGTGTCCACGGGTATGCCCACGGAGATCACTCCGGCCAATTCCCCGGCACTGCGACCAAATCCTCCCACGGAACCGTAGGTCTCAATCAGTTCCGGCGGCGCGTGTGCCGGATCGCCATGACAGCGCAGACACTCCTGTCGAAAATAAACCGGCTTGAAGCGACGATATTCAGGCTGCTCCACCACATCCATTATCCCCTGCCACTCCCGTTCACCGGGATGCTCCCGGAAGTAGGCAATCATCTCCACTTCAAATTCTCGTGATTCATATTTCGGGTTGCGGGCATTGATTGAAGTCCGACGATACTCAATGTGGGGCAGAGCCGGAGAAAGACGATCCGCGAACGCCCGCGCCACATATGAGGTGGACATGGCCTCGCGCAGGAAATAGTCGTCACCCAGCAATTCGAACATCACCGGCCGCAGTTCCTCGCGCACATACGCCCTGCTGGCTTCCACCGCGGACATGAACAGTTCCGACTCGGCATAGGCCTTGTCCATAAGCTGACGACGTTCGTAAACGTAAAGGCCCAAAGCCCCACCAAGACAAAAAAACAAAAGAATCAAGGAAGTGCCGATCAAGAACTTTGTCTGCAGCCCCAAGGAAGGCTGCTCCCGCTGATGATGGCCATGACCTACTTTTTGGTCTTTGGGTGAATCGAGATCCTGTCTGGCTGTTTGCATTATCAACCCCAATGGGAATATGAATTTCCTTCCGGAGCCCTTCCTCGTCACTCCTTCATCCTTTTCAGCCCTTCAACAAGTTCAGCATCACGCAGCTGGTAAAGTGGCCCCCTTTCTCCAGACAAAAATGAGCCGAGTTGGAGCTGGAATCTCTCATTCACAGCTGCACGGCCCCCTCTATTCCATTGCGACCCCTAGCAACCCATGGCGCCAATCAGACGGGTTCCGCCGGAACCAGCTGGCTGGACGTGTAGTCCCGGCGGACAGTGTTTCCATTGACACGCGAAACTCGGGATATATGAAAAAGTATGTTCATCCGAACATTTACTTTATCAGGAGCATCTCATGAACACGCGACATGGCGGATTCAGACATTGGCTGGTGGTGGCATCTTCAATCCTGGCCGTTTCCATACTGCATTTCGGAGAAATCGCCGGCGGCCTCGGCCTGCACGCCATCCACCGCGAACTGTACTTTATCCCCCTGCTGCTTGCCGCCTTCTGGTTCGGATTGAAACGCGGATTGTATGTGGCCATGGCTGTTTCCACCATCTATATTGCCGGTCTTGTCTTCACGGGATTTCACCATCAGAACCCGTTGACCGCGGGTGTCCAGGTAGCAATCTTTCTTATCGTGACCGCCCTGCTCGGCAGGCTTTCAGACAACCAGCGCCGTAAACAAGCCGCACTGATTGAGGCAGGTAAACTTGAAACCCTGGGACAGGCCGCCGGGACGTTGAGCCAGGAACTGAAATGGCTCATGGATTCGATCCAGGACATCCACGACAAAGCCGGCGGCTTCAAGGACCCCGAACTGGAACGCCGATTCAATTCGGAAATGAAACACGCCGAAACATTGTCAACCGTGCTTTCGGATTTCATTCCCGAACGCCATGCCGTAACGCACGCCGGAGACCTCAATGCGGTTGTCAAAACAGCTCTGAACAACCTATCTCAGGATGCCGCGGTTCGAGGAATCCGCTTCCGACTAAACGTTGATGTTTCAGGTTGTCCAGCCACCACCGACAGGGAATCCGTAGCCTGGGCTCTGAACAAAATCCTCAAAAATGCTTTGGAAGCGACTCCCGCGGACAAGGAAATCACTGTGACTACCAAACGTGGAGCCGATGATTGCCGGATAGAAGTCAGTGATCAGGGTCCGGGGATTGCCGAAAAACATATGGAAAAAATCTTCACCCCGTTCTTCACCACCAAGCCGGGCGGTCAGGGACTCGCCCTGGCCAGCAGTCGCAAATCCCTGCGCGACCTTGGGGGAGATATCCTGGTTTCCGGAGGTCCGGGCAAAGGAGCGACCTTCACCATCATTCTTCCACGCGAGCTGAACCGGCCAAGCCGTGTCTGATCGCGTACTCATGTGCCCCGAATGGCAGTAGGTACTTGGATGACAATGCTGTCCGGCCATCTGTGATTCAGAATGAATTCTCATTAGGTCCCAGTAAGATTTACCTTCATCTAAATCTGAGCTTGGATTCCTCCACCAGGCTGTAGAGGGTCGGCACCACGAAGACGGTGAGCACGGCCAGGAGCATGCCTCCGAATGAAGGGATCGCCATGGGCACCATGATGTCCGAACCTCGTCCGGTGGAGGTGAGCACGGGCAACAAGGCGAGGATGGTCGTGGCCGAAGTCATCATCGCCGGTCGAATGCGACGGCTCGCACCTTCGATCACGGCCTCGCGAATTTTATGTTTGTCTGTTGTGTCCCGTGCATCCCTGACCTGGTTCAGATAAGTAGCCATAACTACCCCATTGTCCGAGGCAATGCCGAACAAGGCTAAAAAACCCACCCATACGGCAACGGAGAGGTTGATCGGATTCATCTGAAAAAGAAGACGCAGGTTCTGGCCGAAGATCTCAAAGTTCATGAACCACGGCTGTCCGTATAGCCAGATCATCAAGAATCCGCCGGCCCAAGCCACGATGATGCCGGAAAAAACCATGAACGTGGTTAACGTCGACCGGAACTGCAGGAACAGGATAATGAAGATGATCAGCAGTGATAAGGGCAAAATCACGGCCAGACGCTGCTGGGCCCGGATCTGATTCTCATAGGTACCGGCAAAAGTGTAGGACACTCCTGCCGGAAGGACGAATTCGCCGGTCTCGATCTTGCTCAAAAGGTGATCTCTGGCAGCTTCCACCACCTCCACTTCGGCAAAGCCGGGTCGCATGTCGAAAAGCACGTACCCCGTCAGAAACGTATCCTCGCTGCGAATGACCTGCGGACCCCGGACGTACACGATGTCCGCCAACTGATTCAACGGTATCCGCCGTCCCCCTGGCGCATCGACCAGAATACGTTCCAATTCCTCCACGGAATCCCGCAACTCCCGCTTATAGCGAACTCGAACCGGATAACGTTCCCTGCCTTCCACCGTCATGGTCAAGGTATCGCCGCCCACCGCCGTCTCGATGACCCTCTGAGCCTGTGCGAGCATAATGCCGTGGCGGGCCAGGGCCTGTCGGTCGATCCGGATTTCCAGATAGGGTTTGCCGATGATCCGGTCGGCGATGACCGCGGCAGGCTGAATGGAATCCACTTCCTTGAGCAACCGCTCGATCTCCAGGCCCACGGATTCGATGGTGGCTTGATCCGGCCCGAAAACCTTCACTCCCATGGGTGCGCGCATTCCGGACTGGAGCATGACGATGCGCGCGGCAATGGGTTGCAGGTAGGGAGCAGAGGTTGTCCCGGGCATTTCCGCGCGGGCTGTAATCTGATCCCAGATGTCCTGCGGCCTGGAAATACCGGCCCAGGCGGCTCTCTCCGGATTCAATGCTGAGTCCAGACCCGGGCGCCAGAGCCTGAAAGGGCGGCCTGAAGCATCAGGCACCAATCGGCCCTCATCATCTCGCAGGAACTTGCCCCGCACCAGATAGGGCAGGCCGTCGCCCGCGGGCACCGGTTCCCCATAAGGATCTCGAAAATAATCCAACCTGTCCGGATCATGACGAAAACTGAGCAACCTGCCCCGTGCGTCGACCATGAACTCCGGATGGTAATTAATTATTGTTTCGATCATGGATATGGGCGCGGGATCCAGCGGCGTTTCAGCCCGACCAAGCTTGCCCACGACCGTCTCCACCTCGGGAATGGCCGTTATCGCGATATTCTGCTTTCGCAGCACGTCATGAACTTCATCGATGCTCGCGTGCGACATGGTCATGGGCATAAATAAAAATGAGCCTTCATCCAGGGGAGGCATGAATTCCCTTCCCAAACCGGGAAAAGCATTCTCAAGAGCTGCAACCGGCCGCCATTGCTGAACCTGGTGCGGAAGCCTCGATGCAAATGTGCCTGCTCCCAGCCAGACCATCATTCCAAGCAGGACCAGCATCAAGGGCAAACTGAGGAAAAGCGGCTTATGGTTCAGACACCAACGCAGCATCCTGGGATAGAAGTATTGGAAGGAGAGGAAGATAAGGAGCAGTCCAAAAATAAGTACGGCGACGAACAGGAAATTTCGCACCGACCCCGGCACCGATCCAAGCGGCATCCAGAATGCCGCAAGAACATGAATCACCGCTATGGCCAGGACCGTGGTCTCAATGCGCCGCACAACCGCCGCCCAGCGATCGGAAAGCCGGTGCCGCAGAAAATTGCCGACGGCAAAAAGCAGAAAAATCACGCCCAGCCACCAGGGAGCGAAGATTATCGCCAAGACCCCGGCTACCGCCAGTACCAGGGGCAGGAGCCAGGCCTGCAGGAACCAGGAACCGCCCTCGCCGCGCCGGCGGAAGAACAGATGAGCAAGAGGAGGGATCAAGGCCAGCGCTACGATGATGGAAGCCACCAGCGCAAAGGTTTTCGTAAAGGCCAGGGGCTTGAAGAGCCTGCCCTCGGCGGCCGTCATGGTGAATACGGGCAGGAAGCTGACAATGGTTGTTGCCATGGCCGTGGTGATGGCTCCGCCGACCTCCACGGTAGCCCGGCGTATGATCACGATTCGGGACTCGCCCGGCGATGCCGCCGACATATGTCTGAGGATGTTTTCGCTGACGATGATGCCCATGTCGACCATGGTCCCGATGGCAATGGCAATCCCTGCAAGAGCCACCACATTGGCGTCCACGTTGAACAGTTTCATGGCGATGAAGCTCATGAGCACGGCGATGGGCAGCAGTGCGGAAACAATCAACGAGCTGGCCAGGTGCATGATCGCGAGGAGTACCACCGCCACGGTGACCAGCACCTGCTCGGTCAGGGCCGTCTGCAGAGTTTCAAGAGTTTCGAGAATCAGTCCGGTGCGATCGTAAAAGGGTACGATGGTCAGGGTACTCGTCGTGCCGTCCGGCAAAATCTTGCTCGGCAGCCCCGGCGAGATCTCCTCGATCTTGGCCTTGATATTCCCGATGACTTCCAGCGGATTTTCACCGTAGCGCACCGTGACCACTCCGCCGACCACTTCCGCTCCCCCCTTGTCCATCACCCCTCTGCGCAAGGCTGGTCCCTGGGCCACGTGCGCCACATCGCTGAGCAGGACCGGCTGATCGTCGCGCGCCGTGATCACCGTATCTTCAAGGTCGGACAATGTCCGGATGAAGCCGATGCCGCGTATTACGTATTCGACCCGGTTGATCTCGATGGTTCGGGCGCCCACGTCCAGGTTGGACATGCGCACCGCATTGACGACTTCATCCAATGAAACGTCGTAGGCGCGAAGGGCGTCGGGATGGACGTCAACCTGATACTCCCTGACGAATCCGCCGATGGAACCAACGTCGCTCACCCCTCCCGCGGAAAGCAAGGCATACCGCACATACCAATCCTGAACGCTGCGCAATTCGTCGAGATCCCATCCCCCCGTGACGTTTCCCTGCTCGTCGCGCCCCTCAATGGTGTACCAGAAGACTTGCCCCAGAGGAGTGGCGTCCGGTCCGAGGGTGGGCTGCACCCCTGTCGGCAGGGTCCCCGCCGGCAGGCTGGCCAGTTTCTCCAATACCCGGGTGCGGGACCAATAGAATTCGACATCTTCGGAAAAGAGGACATAAATGATGGAAAAACCGAACATGGAGTTGGAACGCACCGTCTCCACTCCGGGAATGCCCAACAGGGCAACAGTCAGGGGATAGGTGACCTGATCCTCGATATCCTGCGGCGAGCGCCCCATCCATTCCGTGAAAACGATCTGTTGGTTCTCGCCGATATCCGGAATCGCGTCCACGGGCACCGGATTTCGCGGCAGGTTCCCTATCTCCCAGTCAAAAGGCGCGACCGCTATCCCCCAGCTGATAAAGAACAGGAACAGAATTCCGACCACCAGCTTGTTGAACAGGCAAAAATCTACGATTCTGCCCAGAAACCCGCCTTTAGGATTATCAATGCTCGTGGCCGGCATGAGGATCCTCCTCGTGGGCAGGCAAAGGAGGGGAAACGGGAGGCGCCTCGGGAGCTTCCTCGGAGACGAAGACGGCGGTTAATCTTGCGTGATGCTCCTCCAGTGTGTGCATAACGCGTTCGGCTTCACGCAATCCGCGAATTTCCCCGCCCAAATAGGCGTCGTTGCCCAAAAGCATGGCCAGCTCGTTCCAGACCAGTGCGGCATGCGTTCCTCTCAGTGATGCGGCGTCGACATCCTCCAGACGGCGACCGAAGTTTTGAAATGCTGCCCGGATTCGATCCAGGTCCGCTGTATCCAAGGCTGCATGTATCCCATGAATCGCCTGATCCAGTATCGGCAACTGCCGGGCGAATTCCGAAGGAACCGCCATGACCGTGGTCGGGGCGTCGTCGGGGATCTCCCGCGGATCAGGGATCGGTCCGTGGTCATGATCGTGCGCTGCTCCGGCACCTGGCTCCGGAGTCATCATTGAGGGTTGCGCATTGACCTGCACGGCCGAATCAATCTTGAACGCACCCCGGGCGACCACCAGTTCTCCTTCCTCGAGTCCGCGAAGTACGATGAAATGATTCCCGGCCCGGGAACCAAGCACCACCTCCCGCCCCATGTACACGCCCGGACGCTCCGGCAACGCCACGTAGACCACAGCCCGGCGACCGGTCAGCAATGGAGCTGAAACAGGTATCACCAAGGGAGCTTCTTCCTGTACCTCGTCCGGCTGAAAGCGCTGTACGGCTGTCACGTACATCTCCGGTTTAAGACGCTGGTCCGGGTTGGGCACGTTCAACCGCACCCCCACTGTACGAGTCCGCGGCTCCACCACCGGGTCGATAAAGACCACCTCACCCTGGAACGTCTCGCCCGGTAGAGCTTCGACCATGAAATCAACCTGCTGCCCGACCTGAATCCAGGGCAAGTCCGATTCAAAGGCTTGCAGCACAACCCAGACGACGGAAAGATCGGCGATGGTGAACAACCGTGTTCCCGTGTCCACGTACATGCCCTGTCGAGCGTTCATTTCAGTGACGATCCCCGAAACGGGCGCATGGAGGACCATATGCTCCTGAGGAATGCCATGTTCAATGATCTGCTCGATCTGCCGGGAGCTCATCCCCAATCGTCGAAGCTTCTCCCGTGCCGCTTGCTCCGTCCGTTCGGCCAACACTCTGGTTTGCTGCATACCCCGCTCGCTTTGAAGCCGCGCCGCGTTCACTGCTTGAATCAATTCAGCCTGAGCGGTGATCAGCTCCGGACTGTAGAGAGTAGCTGTCGATTCTCCTCTTTGCACCGCGACCCCCGTAAAATTAATCGAAAGCTCGTCGATGCGGCCAGGCGCCCAGGCCGTAATGTAGGCAAGTCGCGTTTCGTCAGCCTGCACTTTGCCTGTCAGGCGAACTTCCACCTCGGCATCAAGTCGTCGCACAGGCGCAAGCACGACTTCCGCCAGTTTTTGGGCTTGGGGAGAAAGGGTGATTTGCCTGAGACTCACCAATTCCGCATCAATTTCATTTGCATGTCCCGCATGGGGATCGGGCTCGTGAACATGACCCGCATGGGGATCGGGTTCATGAACATGCGGCACGGGAGCAGGCGATTGGAAAACTCGATAGATAATAACCGCTGCAAGAATAAACAGCAGCATCAACATGAATACACTAAGGAAAAGAAATCTTTTATTTTTTAAATTTCTCATTAATTGCTCCTGCTAAGCATCCTTCAGGAGGCACGGTTTCTGGTTGTCGGATCAGGAAACATTCATGGCAAAGTGGACCATGAGAGCAACTCTTCGTCGGTTTCGATGTCCACGCATGAAATTTCACTGGCCAGCAGGTTTTCCATCCTGGCGACCCGCACTGCCTGATCGGTTTGGGCGCGCACATGGGCCAACTCGAATTCAAGTAAGGTGTTTTCCGCGGTCACCAGGTCGGCTGCATTACGATTCCCCGTCCCAAACGCCTCCAGAGTCACCTCCAGTGCCTGCCTGGCCTGGGGAATGAGCGTGTCCTGATACAGCTCTCTCCTTCTGGCGGCATCCCGGTACTCATAGTGGAGCATTTCCAATTCCGCTCCAAGCATATTGGCCTGCGAGACATGTTCTCTCAGGGCTGCGATTCTCGTGAGACCGGCCTCGCGCACCGCAGCGTCCCGTCTTTCCCTCCAGATGGGAATGTTCAGACTGATGCTGGCGACGATCGCGTCCTTTCCGCTGTCGGGAGGAATAACCGGACCCCGGGCTTCCCTTGTTTGTATGGTTTCGAGACCCAGGGTAATTTCGGGATAATACTCCTTCCTGGCCACGTCCTGGGCTTTTTGCGCGGCATCGGCCATGTGCTCCAAGGAATCGAGCTCAGGGCTCGCGTGGAGCAGCAAGGCCCGCAGCTCGTTCGGAGTCGACTCCAAATGGACCAAAGGCACGTTGTCCGGAAAGGGGAGAGTCGCATCCAGCGGCCTGTTCATCACGGCATTCAAGCGGGCCGCGGCCGGCCGACGCAGATCCTGCAATGTCCTGTGTCGATCCAGAAGAATTCCAAGGCGCAGGTTCACCTCGACCACATCCACGTACTGGGCGTCGCCGACGGCGAATCGATCAACGGCGACCTGCGAGAGGTACTCCATAAGCTCCACGCTATCCCCGGCGATACGGATTGCCTCGGCAAGATAGGCATATTCCAGGTATGCTTCCTTCACTTGGGCACGAATCCGCCATCTGAGCGCATTGAACTGCGCCTCGGCGACTCGGGCTTCGCTCAGGGCCTGTTCTTCCATCAGTCCGCGCTTACCCAGCCACGGAAAGGCCTGCATCAGTCCGACCCGGTAGCTTTGCGGCCCCACACGCGTTTCCACCTCCCGGATGAAATACGCGAACGTAAAGCGGGGATCAGGCAGGGCAGAAACCTGGGGAGCCTTTTCCAGAGCGGCCTTCCACCTGTTGAAAGCCGCCTCCAGTTCGGGATTGTTCAGGGCTGCGATTTCCAGGTATTTGACCAAATCCGGTTCGGTCGCGCACTGCCGCTTTGCCACAATTTCGTCGTTGGCGGCCTCAACCGTCGCCATATTACCGAGTACCAGAAAAAGGAGTAGAATAGAGAGAACACGGATAATGGAGGAAAACATGCTTGAATCTCCTATCTTTAGTGACTTACTCCTGATAGCCTGCAAGAAAAAACAAGAAGTTTTGAACCCGAAGGAGGAGTATTGTCCAAACCCGGGTGACGGTCTTGAGATAACCGCCCGCTACGCTCAAGGCGCAGGGGACGCCAAGGAAACATTTTGGAAGCAGGGAAAGAGCTGCTTTCCAAAAGAATGTCTCACCCCTGCCGGGGTGATGTCACTTCGCCGTCAGGCGTGAAGCCTTATGCCTGCCGCGTCTTTCCAGCGGAAGGCAAAAATTCTTCTTGGCGTCCTCCGTGCCTCGAGCGAAGCGGGCGGTTCAAATATCTTCAGTTTAGGTTGCGGGCACGGCCCGCCTTGGGGCTTGATACGATTGCACTTTTCAAGTGCGACTGACCAGGAGGACTTCGCTTGGACCCGAGGCAAGAGCCCGGTGCGGGAGTCCCTCCCGCCGGGCCGGACCATGCCCGGCGGCTTTAGGAAGGCTTGACCGCCAGACCGTCCGGTCCGATGAACTGGACTTGTCTGCGCGGGAAGACGCTGATCAGATGACCGGCATGTTTTTCTTTCTTCAGCTCGGCCATGACCCGCATGGTCAGTTCGCTCTTCCATTTGCGACGTTCGCGGGCATTTACCAGATAGCGGATGGTCAGGTCCGTCCAGGACTCATTCATGGAGACGAAGACCCGTGGTTCTTCGGCCACTCCGACTTCCAGGCCGGCTCTTTCCAGGATCTCGGCGTAGCGGTGGGCGGGCGCGGACATGTGGGGTTCCAACAGCTCCCGGGCAACATCGGTCAGGACGCGCATCCCGAGGCCGAGGTCCGATTCGTTGGCCAGGGGCACGGTCAGTTCGTCCCATACGTAGGGAAAGTCGCGGGTCAGGTTGACCACGGTCCCAGCCAACACCTCATTGTTGGGAAAAGTGATCAGCCGTCCGGTAGGCTGTTCGGCCTGGACGAATCCTCCCCGGCTTGGAGACCCGATTTCCCAGACCGTGGTCGCGAGATAATCGATCTGGTAGACGTCGCCGAACACGTCCCCCACCGCCACCCGGTCCCCAACGCGGTAATATCCCTTGAACGAGTTGAGCAGCCAGCCGCTGAAGCTTTCAATGGGCGTCTGCAGCGCCCAGGACAATGCCAGACCGATCAGGCCGAGGGAGCCGACAAGGGCCCGGATGTCTCCGGCCAGAACGCTCAGTGATATGCCGGCGGCGAAGATCCAGATGACGATGCCGATGAGCGCGACAACGGCATCGGCCTTTTCCCAACGCTTGAGTGTCCTGCGTAGAAGAGGACGGACGAGCCGCACCAGAACCCAGGCCACGACGACGACGCCCAGGACCACCAGAAATTTGGGCAGATTGCCGTACAATCCATACCAGAGCGTTTCCAGAGTCCGGGCCGCCTCCTCGGCCGCGGCCTGGCCGATGGGTTCGGTGGGTTCCGGACTTTGGCCCTCCCGCTCCGGAGACAAATCCTGGTCCGGATCCGCGGGGGCCGGGGAAACGGCTTCCGATGCCGGAGACGGTTCTCCGGCATCAATGGCGAGACCGGCTTCCCACGGAGCGATCAACAGCAGGAGAAGACTGGTTATGGCCACGGCAAGCAACGTGGCCTGCCGAAAATGCCGCAACCTGCCTCTGGCGCTTGCCACTCTCCCCCCCGGACGGCGGCCACGCATCCTGCCCCGCCTCTGGCGGCGCGGCCGACGGCTCCGGATCACGTTTTCCCGGCTTGTGGTTGTCGGTCTCAGCTGCATTGCCGTTCCTCGGGAACATCAACAGATAGTCTTAAGGATTGAAAGATTGAACCGCCGCCCGCTCCCGTTGGCCGCTCAAACCGCTGTCAATACGCCAGCCGTCCCAGCGACTTGAGTATCAGGGTGAAGCCCATGGCCATCATGCCGGTCAGTCCCATGCCGCAGGAAAAGCCGGCCAGGAGCACGGGCGCGTACTGTCGCCAGGATGCGCCGTATTTTTTGTAGAAATAATACCTGCCCAGCAGCGCGCCGAAGACCTCGAGGATAATGCCGTGAGGCGTGCTCTGCCCCAACCCGCGGACCACGCCGTAGATGAGCAGGACCGGCAGCCCCAGCAGGGACAGGATGGCGTAGGTGACCAGGCCGAAAACCGCTCCCGCGCCGACGATCACGATGTTGAGGGCCTGAAAGAACAGGGAATCCCCTTCCAGGGTCGACGTCTGCAGGAGCAGCGAATTCAGCGCCTGCAGGTGCCAGAGTTCCTGGGCGTACGGATAGCCGGCCGAGGGTATGGGCGCCAGTCGCCACAGGAATTGGGAAAAGATCAGCGACGCGGTGATGACGATGGGGAAGACCAGGATCTCGGCCTTGATGATGCCCCGCAAACTTGTCCCGGTCAGTTCGATCTGACGAAACTGCACCGTAGCCTCGCCGTAGTTGTGCATCGGAATGGGCGCGTACCAGATCTCGATGCCCTGGTAGCCGAAAAACCGGGCTCCGGCGATGAAGCTGGCCTCCCGGACCAGGGGCAGACTGACGAACTGCCCGGCCATGCCCTCCATGCGCGCCGAGATGTAGGAAATGATCGGCGTGTAGACGAAACCGTAGACCACGAAGAAGATCCAGGGGAATGTCGGCACCAGGAGCAGGCAGAGTCCGATGTAGGCCCAGGTGGAAAAGACGTAAATGCCGATGGAGACCCAGAAATTGATGTCCCCCCGGCCCTTGGGAGGATTGAAGAGCAGGCTGAAGTCCAGCTTGCCGTGCCCGGATCGACGCAAGGAACTGACCACGGACCAGATGCCGATCACCGCGATGGCCAGGCCCAGACCGATGCCGAAACTCATATAGAAGTCGAAATTATTGGCAAAGACCGTTTCCACGGTGGCCATGCCTGGGTGCCAGCGGTGCAGGATGCCCTGGCTGTAGAGCACGGGATTGGCCATCACCGTGATCAGCAGGCCCACGAATCCGCCGATTACTGCCCAGAACGGCAGGACCATGCCCACGAAGACCAGCCCCAGATCCAGCTGCAGGCCCATGGCCACCGCGGGCAGGATGCCTTCGGTGTGCTGGGTCAACTCGATCCACGGTATGGGGATCAGGCGGATCTGCTCGGCCAGCAGCAGACCTGAAAGAGCGGGCAGGAGCACGTAGAAAAAACCGAAAAGCATCCCGATCACCCCTCCGATGGAAAACACCCGCCACTTCCACCCCGTCTTGCGATCCTCGGTGGATTCCGCCAGGGCCATGGTGCCCAGTGCGCCCACCGGCGCCATCGGGAAGGGCAGCTTTTCTACATCCGAAGTGATCCGGTACAGGGCGTAGCCCAGGCCGAAATGGTCGATGCGCTGGATAAGCTGCGCGCCGAAGAGCAGGAGAATGGGAATCAGCCAATCCCGATGCAGAAATGTTCGTTCCAGGTAGGATTCGGATTCGGGTTGCGGAGCGATCCACTCCGGGATGAATTCCACCAGCCCCAGCATTCTGGCCGCGTCGGACTGGACCAGGTACTGGCTCCAGATCAATCCCTGGAACGGCGAGGCCAGGGCCGCCCCGGCCATGTAATAGAGCAGGAACACCTCCTGCTGCTTGAGTTCCGTGTAGGATCGCTTGGCGATTTCCGCGAAAAGGATGATGGTCACCCAGCGCGCCGCCGGCCCGATGCCCTGACCGATAACCAGCTGCAGATACATGGAACCGGGCATCATCAGGAAGCCGATGAAGACCGCCCCGATGATGGTTTTCCAGTCGAACCCCTCCTCGAAATGCTTCGGAGGGACCAGAAGATCCCGATATTCTTTGAGTTCCTTGTCTTCACGCATGGGCTGTCACATTGCCTTGATTTGAAGCCTTCAGGCGGGCACGCCATTGCAGTTGGGCTGCATTCTCATTTGATAGTAACTGCTCAAAAACTTGCGGCAATCAAAGAGATAAATCCTGGGAGCGCCGCACCCCAGTGCGGCAGCGGTGTAGCGCATTCAGAACCAAGTTCCGGCTGGAGCGTGGCCCCAGTAGCTGGATCACCAAACTCCGCGTAGTTGGGAAACATTGCACAGGAAACCTCAACGCCCGGCTTTATTGAGCAGTTACATTTGATAATGCTTTCTTTGTGAGTGTGACCTTATTTCGATCTCCAACCCGATTTCGATACCGATTTCAATTACGATTTCGACAACCTACAGTAACGGTTACGAGAGCATTGAATTCAGAAATCGTATTACAATGGGAAGACCTGGTAGCTCGTCCCGGCGAACATACCCACCAGGGCCCAGATGCCGCCCATCAGAAAGTCGCCGAGCACAAGGCCGACGAAAAAAAACCTGACCTGATTGAACAGGCTCGTGCCGCCGTAGCGCAGGCAGAGGCGGTTGCAGAGCCAGCCCACGAAAAACGAAAACCAGAGCATCTGCATGCCGGTGCTGTAGGCGGTGAGGTAGCCGATGGGATGCAGGCTCCACCAGGTTACCCTGTAGTACATGAACACCAGAAAAAGCATGATCAGCGCGCCCACCCCGGCAAAGCTGACGATCCATTCGTTCGGGCCGGTGGGCACGTCCAACAACCGCTGGACGTTCTCGTAGGCGGCGATGGTCGAGCTTGTGGCCCAGTCCATGTCCATGTCCCGAACGCCGTACCTGTAGCTCAGAGCCAGCATGGTCACGAAGGAAAGGACCACGGCGACCACCAGGGTTCCTCCAAGCACCGCGAACCAGACCCGACGATTGCGGACATTCTCCGAAACCTTGGCCGAGTGAAAGAGCGTCGGCAACAGCGATTCCCGCAGGCTCAGAAACAGAACCTTCTGCATCACGGCCGTGGCCAGCAGCCCCGCGTTGCCCAGGAAGCCGCTGCCGAACGTCCCGATCAGACCGTCCATGGGAGCGGCGGTCAGGGGGAAGATCGGCAGCCCTCCCTGGACGATGATCCGGCTGGACACGATGAGCACCAGAAAAAAGGCCAGGGGCACGAGCACCGCCGCTACCATGGGCAACCCAAAGGACCAGCACCACCAGATCAGGCAAAGCCCGCCCACGAGCAGCCCCCACATCGGCCATCCGGAAGTTTCCCAATTGTCCCGGTCGGATTCCCGATCATGACTCCCCTCCCCTTCCGCTGTTCTTTTCCGCGACCGAAACATCAGCGCGGCCTGCTGCCGCAGATGAGTACGGGCCAGCCAGAGGATGAACAGGAAGAAGATCAGATAGGCCCCGATGGTCTGCGCCTCTTCAGGCCGGGCAAAATCGGCGCCGAATGTCGCCCCCAGAGCGGCCTGCGGGAATTGCAGTCCGGAGACATAGAGCAGGCCGGTGCCCAGTCCGGCCAGGAGATAGAAAAACCAGAAGCTGAAGGAAATCTGGCGCGGCGCCAGGAAGGCGAAAGCGATAAAGGCCGGAAAAATATAGATCCGCAGGTTGTAAAAACCGGAGAAGAGCCCGTATTTCGGAAAGTAGCCGCCGGCCAGAATCAGGGTCGGCAGCTCTGGAACATGCGGAAAATAGAAGTGCAGACCGTTGAGCAAATGCAGGACAGCAGCCGAGAGCAATCCGACCAGCAAAAAGCGGTCCCGGAAAAAAGCCCCCATGCCGCGGTTGTCCAAGGCTTCGCCCATGAGCTGCGGAACGCGCAGCAGGGGAAAGGTGATCCGCTCGTTGACGACCCACTGCTTGCCCAGCAGGGCCATCAGGCAGAACATGACGAAGAAGCACAGCAGCACGAACGCGCTCCAGGTGATGAGCGGGCCGACCCAGACATCCCAATGGATGCTCCGGAGCACCTCGGTCCAAGACATGTCCCACCCGCCGTCCAGACCGTCATAGATGGTCCGCACGGCGTCGAATCCCGCACCGCCTTCAGCGGCGTCGGGGTACCACGCCCCCGGCAGCAGGGGCTGCAGGGACTCGGCCCAGCGGAATCCATCCGCAGCGAAATAGAAGGGCGCCGTGATGTTGATAAAAAAGGTCTGGGCCAGTCCGGCATAGGAAACGCCTGAAAAGACGACCATGAAGACCCACATCGTGAGCACTTCGTTGCCGGAAAAGACGCCGGGCCCCTTGCGCAGCCAGCCGGTAAAGGCCGAAAAGACGAACAACCAGGCCGCGATGAAAAAGGGGGCCAGGGGAAAGTGCCCTCCCCCGAGGGAGGTGTTGTGCAGATAGGCACTGTTGTACGGGGTGATCACGCACAGGATCAGACCCAGGACGAGTCCGACGATGAATGCTCTGGGACGAACGACCTCAGTCATGGCGTCCTGTCCTTGCCCGGGGATGGCGCTGCATCGGCAAGCTCCTGATGGAATTTTTCCTCATAGGCGCCCTGCATGGCTTCTTCCAAAGATCGCCACACCAGCAACTGCTTGCGCAAATCATTCAGAAAGACCTTGTTCTGATTCTGCCAGGCCTTGTGTTCGCCCGCCTCGCGGTCGATGCGGACCAGGATCTCACGAAAGCCTTCGTATGCGCTTGACGGACGAAAGACGATCCTCACCGTCTGCCGGATGCCGAAGTCGAAGGGCGCCAGCCAGACGCGCAGCGTCATCATGTACTGGGGCTTGTCGGCATGCTCCTTGGAAAAGAAGGGATCGCCCCGTTGCACGGCCTCGCAGGACAGGTTGTCCGTGGAGAACGCTCCGTGAGTGATGCCCTGGTGAGACCGAAAATATTCCATCAAGAAGCCTCCGGCGCAGACCTGTTCCTCCAGCTTGATCAGAAAGGGCAGCACGACCTCCAACCGGTCGCCGTCCGCCTTGGGCATGGTCCAGGAGCGGTTCACGTCCGGGATGGCGATTTGCGCGGCCATTCTCGCGGGATAGATTGTCGAGGCCAGGACCACGGCGATGACCAGAGCCATGGCCCCGACCCCGGCCGTGGAGGAATAGTTGGCGGTCATCCCGGCCCAAAGCGGGGTTCCGGCCAGAAAGGCCGCCGCACCCTGAGCCAGCAGATATCCGGTCACCACGCTGATCACCGCCAGGGCCAGGGATTCGGCCAGAAAGAGGAAGCCGACATGGGAAGGGGCCAGTCCCACCGAGGTATAGACGGCGATTTCGCGTTTGCGTTCGTGCACGCTGCCGATCATGGTGTTCAGAACGATCAGCGCGGCGATGAGCAACGGGATCAGGATGTTCGCGAAACCCTGGTAGCTCATGGCGTTGGCCGCGAAAAAGATCGAGGTCCCGTCCCTGCCGCCGCGAAAGAGCATCAACCCGAAGCGCTCCCCGAGTTCCGCGGCCAACACGGCGTCCTCCTCGCCCTCCAGAGCCGAAACGGCCAGGGCCTTGAGCCGACCGGCCCCTCCGCCCAGGGAGAGCAGCGTCTCGGCCGGGATGATCACCGTCTGGTCCCCGGAAACATGCTGGTAGCGGCTCCGGTACATGAGCACGTCCCGGCCGGTCTCGATGGCTTCCGCCTCCACGGTGCTGATCACCTGGGCCGCTTCGCTGGGATAGAAGACCGGAGTAATGGGCTCGCCGTCCAGATCCGGACGTCTGTCCAGGCCGTCATCGGCCAAGACGCCCACCACCTCGAACCGCTGTCCCCAGAGCGTGACCATGCGTTCTTCGAGAGATTCCAGCCGCACTCCGAGTCTGCGGGCCATGCCTTCGGGAAGAATCACCGCACTGCGCTCGCCTTCCGCGAACCAGCGGCCCTGAACCAGCATCGCATCCAATCCGCTGACCAGCGGTTCCGCATGGCTCAGTCCCACCAATCCCCGGGCGATGTCCGAGGATTCCCCCCGGAAGATGGGAACCATGGGCGCCGAGGTCATGTCTTCGGTGATGTACCAGGCTCTGGGCGCGACCACCCCTCGACCTTCGAAAAAATTATCCACGATGGACAGGGCCTCCACGGGCATGTCCTGCCATCCCAGATACTTCATCATGGCGCCGGAATAGGACGCCGTGGCGCTGAACTGGGACCATCCTTCCTGGCGCACGCTGCGCACTGCCGTGAAATTCATGATCGTGAAGGTCAGTATGGTCAGGGTAATGCATGTCAGCAACGTCCGCAGAGGCCGGCGGCGCAGGTTGCTCACGCCGAGAATGAACGCCGCGGTGAACGCCCCGGCGCGGCTGATGTTCATGGTCTTCAGGTGCCGCGAACGCCGCTGGAGATCCTCGACCTCCCGTTCGAACCGCGAAAAAATGATCATCGCCACCAGCAGGGAGAGGCCGAGAATAAAAAAGGCCAGGATGACGACCATGGGGCTGTAGGTCAGCTGAAAGGCCGGATGAACCATGTACACCGCCCCGATGATCAGCACCATGAATCCGAAAAAGGCGACGATCCGCCTGTGGATGTCGGTAAATCCGAATATCAGTCGCTCCATGCAATAGGAGAACGGGATGAACAGGGCCACGTAGAACAGCACCCCGACCAGCACGTCGCGCTGGGTCCGGTCCACGTCGTTGTAGACCAGGGAGGCGAAGGCCAGGGACGTCCCCGCTTCGCGCTGGAAGTCGTCCCAGCGCAGTTCTTCGCGCGCCAGTTGCGCCTGCTCCAGGGCCTGGCGGCCCTTGGTGTGCAGTTCGCGGATCCGTTCGTTGACGATGCCCCTGCCTTCCAGGTTTTCCACCCGGGGCATCAGCAGGCTCCACATGTCCCTTGCGGCCATGTATTCGGTCATTGGAACAATGGGCCATTCCCCGATCCGGTACCCGAGCCCCAGGGGATGTTCCTGGTCCGCGTTCAGCAGGACGACCTTGGTGTCGATGAAATTGTCGGACAAGGTCAATTTCAGGGGAAGGTCCCTCTCCAGAAAAAAGGTGCCCAGGGTGGAAGCCCTGGTGTCCAGTCGGCTGTACCAGTTGCGCAAGGGTTCGGCCTCGGTTCTGGAGTCGATCAGTCTGGGCACGTAGAGGTAGTGGAACGTCCGGGGTTCAAGCATGGAGAAGTACGTGGACTGCCCGACATGAAACATGGTCAGATCCGTGGTTTCATCCCGGGCGCGCATTCGGACCCGGTAATTGTCCAGTCCGGTCCTGGTCTTGTCCACGGCATGCACCGCGCGGCCGGTCAGGGGATCGAAATTGAATCCTTCCAGAATGGCCTTGTGGATGGTTTGCCGGCGAATCGCCAGCCCCTTGACGTGAAAATGCCCGGTGGTGTCGACCATGGTCCAGAAGCGCACCGGCCCCTGAAAAATCAGAAAGACGCCGCCCACCGAGGGCTGATCCGGGAAAAGCTCTCCCTGCCGGAGCAGATTGACCCGGGCCGTGAGTTCGGCAAAGCCGTTCTGCGGATCGGCGCGGGGATCTGGTATGGGCTCGTCCACCAGAGCGCGCACCAGGCCGGTGACGACCTCCGCCTGACGGCGCACGTACTCCAGGTTCATGTATTCCGGCACGTCGTAGGGAGTTCCCCAGAAGGCGCGGGCATCGTTCACCGTGGCCAGGGTGAATCCCGGAAGGGCCGCCAGAGCCACGGGCTCGCCGCCCATGAAAGGCCGGTCCGGCAGCCAGCTTTGCCAGGGACGAATCCGGCTTGGCCGAAGCGTGTCGTGAAACAGCCCGGAAAGATCCGCGCCGTCGGCTCCCCTGAGTCGTTGCCCGGTGTTGCGAAGCAGTTCGTCAAGGTTGCTGAACTGCCTGGTCCGCACGACGACATCCAGCAACTCATAGAGCCAGCCCCTGTCGAAGGCGCCGACGCCGTTGCCGTGGCTGGAAAGATGCAGGGATGCCGAGGCCACCATGTTCAGCCCGTCCAGATGGGAGCGCAGCTCCTGGGAACTACGGACATGGCGGAGCTGCTCCAGGGCGTCCTCGGCCATGTCTCGCTGTCGGACCAATGTCCGTTCGCGATGCTGCAGCAGCAGATCGCGTTCGCTCGGAGTCATGGTCACATCCATGCCCCTGGGCGCCCCGACCCATCGCAGCCGCATCAGCGTCAGACGCAAGGCCGCGGCGTCCCGGATCCGCCGTTCAAGTTCCTCCTCCGGCTCGTCGATGGCCGGATCGTGGCGCATCAGTCGCAGGCGCATCAATTTGGTGCTCAGTTCGTCGATCCTGTCCCGGAGCACGTCCTGAAAGGCCAGACGCAGCAGGTGGCTCTGGTCCGGGTCGGCCAGCACGACTGAGGTGAAGGGATCGTCCGTGTCCAGCAGCCGGACGGCGGCTTCGGCCTGCTCGGCCCGGCGCGACAGATCGGCGGCCATCCCCGGCAACTTGTCGTCGCTTGTGACCAGGGCCCAGATGAACTCCCGCACTCCGGCCGCTCCCTGGGCCTGCCCGCCGGCAGCCAGAAGCAGGGTCGGCCGCCGGGGAGGATCGCGGCCCAGAGCCTCGGCCACGGACAGCAGCGTGGCGATGGAGACGGATTCATCCGCCCCCGGAGATCTGTCCGGCACATACCCGGTGGAGTCGTAGAACGCCTGCACCACGGTCAGCTCGCCCGCCAGCTCCGGATCGGTTCCCGGAAGCAGACAGTAGATGTTGTCCGTGGCCATGTTCTCCCAGGCGATTTGCGAACTCAGGATGACCATGGTGGCCGCTCCGGGTTCGCGGAGACGGTCCAGGTCGCCGAAAAAATCCGCCGCCTCCGTCTCGGTCATCCAAAACCGGGGAAAATCGATGGGCGTCTGTTCGAGCTTGTCTTCGAAAAGATTGCGCGGCGCGGCGGTCACTTCCGGGCCGGGATCGACATAGATCAGGGCGCTCGCACCGAGCATCGACGCATTGATCCAGTTCTTGCCCGAATCCATGTCCATCAGCACCACGGCCCCTTCGACGACATGTCCGTTGAATTCGCTGAACCTGCCGGTTCCGGCGTAGATGACCGGCGCGGTGATTCCGGGCGGCGTGATCGCCGGAGCGGAAAGCATGTTCAGCCGCAGGGGACGCAGGGGCATGGTCCGTCCGTCCTCCTCCATCGTGAGTGAGCTTTCCACGTGTTGCTGGACCGGAACCGCGAAGGACTGGCGTCCGATGATCCGGCCTTCTTCCCTGGTCAGGTCGGCAAATGCCCGTTCGATGATGTCCGCGGCCTGAACATTGCCGTCACTGCCGACAATACGGTCCCCCAGGTCGGAAAAGACGGTCACCCAGTCGGTGACCGAAACCGCCGCGGCCGTCGTCTCGCCGGCAGGCTCGCTTGAATATTCCGCGATAAAGAGTGAGGAATCGGTACCCTGTTCCCTAATAGAGAACGCATCCGCTGCAACGGACGCGGGAATCGCGCAGACCACCGCCGCAAACCACAACAAGCCGATCACAGCGGCCGAAAAGGCGGAGCGAAGGTGTGATCTGCGGCGTTGCATGGCGCGTCTCGTCAGGCTTCAGGCAGTCGCCTTGTTCTCGTTGTTATCAGTTTCGTTTCCGGAGATTCCATGGATCGCGCCCACGGAAATCCTCAGCTCCTCGCGCAGCTCGATCTTGTCCACACGACCGTCGCGAATCCAGACCACGCGGTCCGAGACAGCCAGCATCTTGTGATCGTGAGTCGCGGAGATAATGGTCACGCCACGCTCCGAGCTGAGCATTTTAAGCAGGTCGATAATCTCTTCTCCAGTGATCAGATCCAGGTTGCCCGTGGGTTCATCGGCCAGAATGATGGCCGGATCGTTGGCCAGGGACCGGGCAATGGCCACGCGCTGCTGCTGCCCGCCGGAAAGCTCCAGGGGTTTGTGCTGGAAACGGTCGCCCAGGCCCACCAGCTTGAGCAGTTCGATGCCCTTATCCGTGGCCGCATCGCTGTGCATCCCGGCGAAGGTCATGGGCAGGGTCACGTTTTCCAGGGCGGTCATTACGGGAATGATGTTGAAGGTCTGAAATATGTACCCGATCTTCCTGTTGCGCAGCCATGCCAGTTCGTAGGCGTCCAACTGGGCGATATCCACCTCGTCGATGAACACCTTGCCCTCGGTCGGCTTGTCCAGGCCGCCGATCATGTTGAAGAGGGTGCTTTTTCCGGAGCCGGACGGCCCCATGATGGATATGTATTCCCCGGCGAAGATCTCCAGATCCACGCCCTTGAGGGCCTGAACGTCCTGCTTGCCCATCCTGAAGCTTCTGGTCACCCCGATGACTCGAACTATTGTGCGTTGCGTCACGATTCTCTCCGAAAGATGAAAGTCGCCGCTGGAAAATGAGGCTCGTCAGTGCTCCGCCTTGAGCGCCATCACGGGCCGCATCCGTGCCGCCACATAGGCCGGGTACAGAACTCCGACCAGGCTGAGCACCGCTCCCACGCCGACGGCTATGAGCAGGGAGAGGCCCGCCGCGGACCAGGGCAGGGTCGTCCAGACCTGGGTCCCGAAGCGAAGCGAGTTCACCGCCATGGAGAACAGAAACCCGAAGACCGCTCCAAGGGTCGCCCCGGTCAGCCCCTGCATGGTCGCCTCGAGCATGAAAAGGCGCAGAATCATGGAATCCAGTGCCCCCAGACACTTCATGATCCCGATTTCGCGAAACCGCTCTGTCACGGCCATGAGCTGGGCATTGACGATGCCGACCGCGCAGACAAGCAGGGAAAGAATGATGATCCAGCGTTCCTTGGGACTCATGGATACGGTGCGCGCCTGCTCGTCGATGTCGAATCCCGCCCGGGTCAGCATGACCGCTGCGTCTTCGCCGCCTAGAGCCATCAATCCCGCGGCGACGTTCAGGTTGACCAGGACGAAGCTCAGGAACGCCGTGGCCAGGACAAGGCTGCCGATGGTTATAAGGGAGCGCAGGAAACGGACTTGAAGATTCTTGACGCTGATTTCCAGGGACTTGCGAAATGTAAGCACAACAGCCCGGCGAACGAGGTTCTTCTTCATCGGCTCGCCGGATGCATCGCGCAGAGCGGAATACGTTGCGTCAGACATGGTCTCGTTTCATCCTTGGCATCTCTTGCAGAATGCGTTCATCGCGCCACTATCGGAAAGCCGTTCGGAGTGGATCGAACATGAGTCGAGGTGATCTTCAGGAACTTTGCCTCAATCACCATTTCCTCCAAAGACGCCACCCTCAGACGCGGGGATGCGGCCACGGCCGACAAAAAGATGTCCAGAAATTCCAAAGCCCGGGAGTTCATCCGCTGGTGATGGAGCATGACGCCCAGCAGTCCGCGCTGGAGTCCGCTCTCCACTTCCGCGAAGAAATCGTTCCATGTCTGGCTCGGCGTGCCGCGCCTAGTGTGCAGGTCGCAGTTGACCGGAATCTCCGGCAGATCAATGGGTTCGCTATTGAACGCCTTGTCGTTCCGGGACGCCGCCAGAAAACCCAACTCGCGGAGACATTGCCCGGTGATTGCATCGAAGCGATTCCAGGGCGCTGTAAAAACGGGAAGGAAGTCATCGCCCATGATCCGCTCCAGGCGCTGCCTGCCGAGCAGAATGTCCCTTCTTTTAGCCTCCGCGGACCTGGCGGGACCGAATTCGCTTTTTCGCCCCACGGGTTCGTGATTGAGATGACGCCGCCCATGCTGATGAAAACTCCATCTGCCGTTCTTGCCCATCACGGCTTCGATCTCCCGCCAGCGGGAAAGGCTCAGCCAGGACGGAACGACTGCCGGCGCCAGCGGGATGCGGTGACGCCGAAAGCAGTCCGCCATGGCCGCGAAGCTTCCTGAAGCAACAGCCACATCGTCCGCACGGAACCAGATCGTCGGGCAGCTTGCGACACTCCCGGACACCCCTCGCTCCAGGGTCTGGGTCAACCGGCTTCCCGCCGTAAATTCAGGCTTACGCCACATCGGGCTGAGGCGAGTGTTTTCCGGCATGGACTTCTGCTTCAACAACATGTTCTTGTCGTTCAACTCCGAATCGAACCAGGATTTCCGCCGTGGTCGCGGCGCCGTTTAAATTCACAACAGGCAGTACGCCATCATCGAGGCATTGATGTCCCAAGCCTCGACGCCCGTTGAGGCCTCTGTTCAATGCATCGTGTAGAAGTCCGGAAAAAACAGAGGGCGCAAGGTCATCTTCTTTGAGAACGGTCATTACGCCTCGTCGCTGCAACCGTTGGGCGCGCATGCTCTGTTCCCTGTTTTGAGCAAACGGCAGCACCATTGCTCGAGCGCCGGCGGCCAGCAGGTTCATGGTCGTGTTGTACCCAGCCATGGAAACGGACAGGTCCGCCGCGGACAGCCAAGCTGTAAAACGGTTCGTGAATCGCTCGATGCGAATATGTCCCTGGGACTGGGCAAGATATTGCAATTCCTCTGCCACGCTCTGTTCCATGAACGGACCGGTGAACACCTGCAGGCGATGCGGCAGTCGCTGATGCAGTTGTTCCGAAGCCCTCACCACGGCTCGCAGCAGGTTTCCGCCGACGGCTCCGCCGCCGGCGCTGGCCACGATCAGGCGATCCGATGCAGCCAGTCCCAGTTCCCGGCGCAAGGCGACGCCCGAAGCCGGATCAACGGCAAGGGAGACATAACCGGTATACCTAAGTTCCGGAACAATCTCCGCGACTCTGGAAAACGTCTCGTCCAGACGGACCAGAGACGGATCGGAATGGACGAGGACCAGATCGAACAACGTGTTCAGGTGATTCAGGACGCGCTGCTCAAAAGTATCCTGATCGCTCTTCTCCACCAGAATGTCCCGGACGCTGCACACCGCCCTGCACGTTCCGAATTCCCCCGCCCGAAGCACCTTGAGAACCGGGAGGATTTCAAAGCCGAACCGCTTGCGGCCGAAGGGAAACAACTCCACGAGAAAGATGTCGGGCCTGACACGGCGAACATGCTCCAGCAGTCGCGTGCGGCGTTCATCCATGATGGAAGCGATCAGATCCGGATCATCGCCTCCGTGACCGGAACGCGTGGACAGAAGTCTTTGAAAGTCGCCGTCCATGCTCAGTGCGGGCAACGGCACATGCCGGACGTGATCCGGCAGGTCCACCGGCACGTGCTCGCCCCCGGTGACCAGATCCACCCGGTGCGGAGCAAGAGCCTTGGCAATCTCCAGACTGCGAAATAAATGCCCGACCCCCAGGACATGCTGACTGTAATGAACAATATGCATTATCCACCCAAAACATCTTGGTTCAATGCCAATATTTGAAGCCGGTACCGGCCATTGAAGCCGTCGCGCTCATTCCCATTCATCGCATATTCGCATTGCCTGCTGTTCTCCACAGACGGACTTGAGTTCTCACCGCCAACCAGCACAAGTCCATGCACGGCATTAGGCAACAGCGGATCTCCCTCCTCAGGCAGAAATCGCATCTTCAGCAGACTGTACATCACGCACTTCAGCACGCCCAGATGGGTCACGATCAGGATATGTTCACCCGGATGTTCCCCGGCCAGCCGTTGCAGGGACCGCCATGCCCTTCCGCGCACATCCACGCGGGACTCGCCGCCGGGCGGGGCAAACTTCCAACCGAGCGCCTCCTGCTTGCGGACCTCTTCCCCTTCCTCGGCCCGCAGATCTCGAATGCGTCTCCCGGACCACTGCCCCCAGTCCTGTTCCCGGAGACCGGCATCCTTATCCAATGGCAACTTCAGGGCTCTGTTCACAAGATTCGCCGTTTGCACCGCCCGGTCCAGATCGCTGCTGACAATCCTGGTCATCGGCCCCGGCTCTCCCCAGCGGGCCTGATGCTCCAGCAAGACCTCGCCCCAGCGAAGACACGTCTGTCGGGATTCCGGAGCGATGCCGGTCTGGATCTGCCCCTGAATCCGCTTCTCCTTGTTCCAGTCCGTGGGAGCATGGCGCATTAAAGAGAAATAGGTCCTTTGAGTCATGGAAACATACCTTGATTATCGGCTTTCCTGATGAAGCGATTCAGAGAATGGGAACCGCCCGCTTCGCTCAACAATTCGTTGCAGGACTGAATCCATCATTGCGTAATTCACATCAATATCATGCTGTTCACGTACGAAACGAGCGGCGTTTTGTCCCATTTCCCGGCGCAGGGCGTGGTCGGTGCACAACCTGGCGCAGGCAGAAGCAAATGCGGTCATGTCAAAGGGCGATACCAAGAAACCGGTCCGCTCATGTCGGACCACGTCCACGGCCCCGGCATGGCTCGTGGCCACCACTGGCAGGCCGCAAGCCTGAGCCTCCAGGTAGACCATGCCCAGTCCTTCGTTGATCCCAGGAAAAACAAAGACATCACCGGCACTGAAGACGTCCTTGAGTCTGTCACGCTCCACCAGCCCGAGAAAACGGACCTGACCGGGCAGCATCTCGTTCGCCAGAGCTTCCAGTTCCTTACGGCCCGGTCCATCGCCCGCTACTACCAGAAAGGGACTCAACCCGCCCTTACGCAGTTCGGCAACGCAGCGGATCACCCAGGCCACGCCCTCGACCTTGACTCCCGGCCGCAGCACCGCCGCGGTCACCAGAACCGGCCGCTCCTCTCCACCGATTTCCTGACCAAGCCAGTCACGGCGATAAGCTCTCCGAGCCCGGGGATCGAACACGAATCGTTCAACAGGCAGCCCCTGGCGCAGATAAGTGTGGGAACCATCCGGCAACAGCCGCCGCAAAGCATGGTGATCCGAACTCTTGTTGGAAAAAATGTGATCCGCTGCCAGCAGCGCCCGCCGGTTCAAATGATACCCGGGCCAGGTTTTTAATTTCGCGGACCGTTTGATCGCGTATGCTCCGGAAAAGATGCAGTAAGGCGTTCCCTGTTCGCGCAGGCAGGGCCCGATCAGATCCGGAGCCTTGTAGTAGGTGTGATAGGTCAGCACCATCCCGGCCTGAAAATCCCGGGCCAAAACCAGGGCCTTGCGTCGAATCAGGGCCAATGCGGGCCATAGCCAAGGTTTCCAGTAGATCCACAATGCCGGAACATGCGGACAGGGCTTCACCTCATGGCCGCGCCGGATAAGGTAGTCGTACAAGTCGCGGGCTATGGTCACATCCCCGGACAGGCGCTCATGATCCAGCGGCTTGAATGGCGTATTGAAGAGAATGCGCATGCAGCCGCGTCCGGTTCGGCTTCAGGGGGCGGATCGCCATGACTCAGGTCGAGATTTCAACCCGGATTCATGTAGATAGATTTCAGCCAGTTTCCGGGCCAGGATCCTGTTATCGAAAACCGCCTCGACCTTGGACCTGGCCGCGGGAATGATCCTGGCGCGCAGAGACTGGTCTACGAGCAACCGCTCCATGTTCGCGGCCAGGGCGACAGGGTTGTCGCACGGCGAGAGCAAACCGGTCTTTTCATGCTCCACAAGCTCCGGCACTCCGGATATGTCCGTGGCAGCCACGGGTACTCCCGTGGCCATGGCTTCGGCCACCACGTTGGGAATCCCGTCCCGGTCGCCGTTGCGGGCTTGCCGGCAGCCCAGCACGAACAGATCGGCCCCACCGTAGAGCGTGATCACGTCGTCATGGGTGATGGTCCCGACCAGACGGACCCTCTCGCCGAGTCCCAGATCCCGGATCATCACCTCAACCTTGCGTTGATCGCTGCCGCTGCCCACCAGCGTGTGCACGAAGTCCAGTCCCTTGTCCTTGAGCAGGGCCAACGCCTTGAGGATTGTGGGCAAGCCCTTCTTCTCCACAAGCCTAGCCACCGTAAGTATGGAATAGGGAGCACTCGCATGGGCAGAACGGCGCGGGGCCGTGAACAGGGCAAGATCAATTCCGTGATAGACCGTATGCACCGGCGTCCTTACCGGCAGCTGTATATCGGAATTCGCTTTCAGGCCTTCCAGATGCCGTCGATTGAAATCCGTGCAGGTAATCACGAAGCGAGCCCGGCGCATCTTTTCCAGAAGCCGGCCCGGGCCCTGGGTGTAGATGTCCTTGGCATGGGCGGTGAAGCTGAAGGGCAGACCCGCCATGGTGGCCGCGTACAGGGCCACGGAACTGGGCGTATGCGCGAAATGGGCGTGCACATGCGCGAACCTGCCCGCATCCGAATCAGTCCGCATTTTAAGGACAAGAGATCCCGCCTGCAGAAAATGCTTCAACCATGTGTGTTTCTTGGGTGCTCCGAAGTACCGTGAACGCATCAGATCCAGGCCGCGGCGGAAGGCCTGAGGGTCAGTCCGAAAAAGTCGGACATTCGCCTTTGCCAGCCGGCCAAGTCCCCAAAACAGGCTTTCCGGCAGGTAGGTCACAGGGGCCCGGATCTGCTTGACCGAAGCGTGGCTGAAGCTTTCCCTGGGCCGGCGCATGGAAAAAATATGGATCCGAAAGCCGAGTTCCTCCAGTAGCCGGATCTCATTGGAGATGAAGGTCTCGGAAATGCGGGGATAACCTTTCAGGACCATGGCCAGGACCGGCCTAGCCGCGAAAGCCGAATCGTCGAATGTGTATATCCCGGATGATGAATCCACTGTTTCCTTGCACTTAAGATTCAATTGGCGCTTCAGGCGTTTGGCAATGGTTCATGAACGAATCCTGGCTCAGTCAGACCAGCGATGCCAAAAAATCGAGACAAGCCGGAACATTCCAAGTTTTGTCATCAATAGTGCTGAGTAACTACAAGATCTTAAACGAAACTGCCGGATCAGGATTTCAACCCTTGCTATGCTCCACGGAATTCCGCCACTCGGCCGCGCATCTTCTCCAGCCCGGTCATGGAAAAGGCCGTCACAGCGTCAATATAGCTCTGCGGGTGATCCAGCAGCACTTCGGTCTTTTGGCGCAGCAATTCCGGAGTCATGGCATCCCAGGGGATATACTCCACAAGACCGCGCTGGCTCATGACCATGGCCCTGATCTGCTGTTCCATGCGCGGGTTGTTTCTCGGGATCAACAGCGACGGCTTGTTGAGGGACAAGATCTCGCAGACCGTATTGTAACCACCCATGGACACGACCAAATCCGAGCAGGCGATCTTCTTTTCAAGGCTTTTGCAGAAGCCGGCGAAACGCACTCCCTGACGCTTCGCCCGTTCCGCGAGCTGGTCACGCCTCTCGCCCGAGAGGAACGGACCGGTGATCATCTGGGTCGAAAAAGGAGGATTCGGCCATTTTTCCAGCATGGTCAGCCAGTTATCCAGAACAGCATACCCGTCACCGCCGCCCCCGATGGTGACAAGCACCTGTTGCTTGCGGCCCGGAGGCCGGCTGCCATTCCCAGACCCATTCAGGCAGGACGGCGTCAAACGTGGAATGTAGCCCACAAAGGTCGTCTTGGCCGCGATGTTCCGGGGGATGGCATATTCGGCGATGGGATCGTAGAGATCCTGCCGACCGTAGATCCAGATCTCGTCGTACAATTTGTCCAGAATATCGTTATAGCCTTTTTCCGCCCATTCGGACCGCGTGGATTGCGCATCGTCCAGAATGTCCCGCAATCCGAGGATTACCCTGGACCGGGGACGCTTCCTTTTAAACCACTCCAAGGTGGACGATATCTCTCCTTTCAGACCCAGAGGAACCTTGTCCACAATGAAGATGTGCGGATCAAAGGCCTTGGCCGTGGCCTCGATGATGGAACGGCGGATATGAATGGCGTGGCGGGGATCGACGCGAATGGAATGGGGCAGGTAAATGGTATTGGTCTGCTTGATCATTCCGGGCATGCGAACGAAATCGATGCCCGTTGGGAAGGAATACCGGCCGGCTATGGGGGAACCGGTCAGGATGAGCACATTGACGCCGTTTTCCTGCAGGGCGGCGGCAATGGCCATGGTGCGGCGAATGTGACCCAGACCGTAGGTGTCGTGGGAGTACATCAGGATGTTGAATGTGGTCTCGCTCATCAACTCTCCCGTAACCGGCTTGCTGATTACGGTGGATATTCTGTTGGTATTCCCGAATTTCGCACACCCGCACCGTGCGGGGCGACTTCGTTGCTCAGAAAGGGCGCAAATTCTTTATGCAAATGCAAGTTCCGAAGGTACAGGTCATGTCCGGGGTGAATGTCCAGGGCCTTCTGAAAACGTTTCCCGGCCAAGTCCGGGTTGCCATCCTCCCAGTCCAACAGACCGAGATTGTTCCAGGCGTTGGACATGGCCGGGTTCAGGGCAATGCATCTTTCCCAGGCTCCCCGGGCCGCCTGACGGTCACCGGTCACGGCCAGTCGCAGTCCTTCCACGAAAGCCTGCTGCTCCGGTGAAAGCACCACCCAGTCCAGCCCCCTGCACGGACACTTGCTTACCCGGCACGGCAACGGCCTACTGTGCAGGTGAACCGAATCCCGGACATTGCCCAACTGTGTCTTGTCCCCGGAGCAACGCAGGATCGTCCCATCCGGCTCCATTCTGGTGAAGGCCATGCCACCGTAGCACGGCACTTCCTTGAAGTTGTAGACCATTTTCGCACCGGCCTGGGGATGTCCGGCGAAAATGGCCCGCACTTCGGGGCCGTAGGCTTCCGGATATCGTTTTCCCGCATGTTCCCCTTTGAACGGCCTGGGGACGATACTCACTCCTTGGCGAGCGAAGTAGTCCAGCATTTCCGGAAAACGATCAACCAGGGTTGGATGCAGGACGCAGTTGACGATAATGTTAAATCCCTTTTGCAAGAACAGAACCACATTGGAAATAAAGGAATCCACGCCCTTGACCCGCTCCCGCTCTTCGATGTGCAGAGAGGCGTAGACATAAGACACACGGGACGGATCGATTTTTTCCACAAAATCCCGGACCCTGGAGGAAATGCTGAGGTTGGAGTCCAGGCCAATGTAATGGTTGCGAGTCAAAGCTTGGCAGATGTCGATGAAACCGGGATAAAGCAGCGGCTCTCCGCCGGTTAGGCCGACCACCCACGACCTGTCGCGCTGGTCGGTGACCCCGCCGATTTCTGAGTATTGGACTGGATTTTCGTCCAGAAGCTTCAGAACTGGTTCAACCGGCAAGACGTCCGTCACCGGCGACGCATCATGCGGATAATAACAGTAGGAACATCGAAAGTTGCACTTTCTGGTCATGTTCCACATCAGGTTGTTGGGACTTGCAAGCCGATTCCCGGTCATCGCTCCCAAAACATGAGCAGTCGGCATCTGTTCGGCATTCATCATTTTGTCTTTTCCATTGTCTTTCCCGTCTCATTCCCGCAAGCCCGGCCCTTGAACCCGAAAAAGAACTTCAGCGTCTTCTTCACGCCGTCCGAGAAAATCTTTTCGCTCAGGTGCCTGCCAGCGACGCGTTTGTTGATTTCGGCCAGGGTGGGATAGGGGTGCACGGCTCCGGCCATGGTTGACAGTTTGACCTTGCCGTTGACCACGGCCACCCATTCGGACAGCAGCTCTCCGGCCCGCGGACCGACGATCTGCACGCCCAGGGGTTTGTTCTTTCTGTCTAACAGCAGCTTGATCCGTCCCTCCCGTTCCTCCTCGGCCAGGCTGCGGTCGTTCTCGGCGAATTCCTCGGTCCAGAGCGTATACTCCAAACCCTGCTGCCGGGCCTGTTTCTCGTTCAGCCCCAGGCTTGCAAATTCCGGGTCAGTGTAGGTGCAGGCCGGCATCCAGGTGTAATCAGCCTTGCGCGGCAGGTGGAAGACGGCGTTGGCCACCACCACCCCGCCTTCGTAACCGGCGGCGTGGGTGAATTGGTAGGCTCCGGTGACGTCGCCGCAGGCAAAGATGTGCTTTTGCGAGGTCCGCAGCCGCGCATCGACCTTGATGCCCTTGTGGTCATGCTCCACACGCACGCCGCTCAGGCCAAGCCCGTGAACCGTCGCCTTGCGGCCCAGGGCCACCAACAGGGCCGCGGCCTTGACCGACGACTCTTCCCCGTTCCCGGTCCTGAAAAAAATCTCCCGCTCATGACCCAGATCCCGAACCCGCAGCAATTCAGTATTCAGATGAAACCGCACGCCCTCCCGCTCCAGAATGGTCTGGACCAGTCCGGCCATGTCCTCGTCCTCCTTGGAGAGGATCTGGCCGCTGCGCTGGATCACCTCCACCCTGGAACCAAGGCGGGCGAAGGCCTGAGCCAGCTCCACGGCAATGGGTCCCCCGCCGAGGATCGCCAGGGAGGACGGCAAGGCATCCAGAGAGAAAATCTCCCGGTTCGTCAGGTAGGGCGTTGCATCAAGCCCCTCCAACGGCGGCACCGCTGCTGAAGAACCTGTAGCGACAACCCAAGTCTTGGACGAGACTCTTTCTGCTTTGCCGTCATTTGTCTCGATGAGCACCTGATGGTCGTCCAGAAACACGGCCCGACCGAACTTCACCTGAACGCCAAGTCCGCAGAATCGCTCCGGCGAATCATGGGGCTGGATCGTGGCGATGACGCGTTGGATGCGCTCCCGGACCCGACGAAAATCCACCGCCGGAACGTCCATGTCCGGCAACCCGTACCGTGCGGCGTTCTTCATCTGGTGATAGACATGCGAGGTCCTGATCAGGGTCTTGCTGGGCACGCAGCCGTAGTGCAGGCAGTCTCCCCCCAGGTTCGGCTCCTGCTCCACAAGCAATGTTTTCGCCCCGGCCTGGGAAGCCCCCGCGGCAACCGTCAATCCCGCCGCGCCCGCGCCGATCACGGCGATGTCATAGTCGTATTTCGGCATATTCTTGTCTCCGTCATGTTGAATTTATTCCGCAACTACTCAGCTGCGTTCCGGCATGTCCTTTCTGGACCTGTACCAGGCCATGATCTTTTTGGTGGCCAGGGGAAAGATGCCCAGCAGGACAAACGAGAGAATCAGTCCCGGCGAGAGGATGTCGCCCATGGACTCGATCCGGCCCAGTTCCCGGCCGGCGTTCACGTAGACGAGAGTGCCGGGCAGCATGCCGACCTGGGAGACCCAGAAGAAGGTGCGCAGTTTCATCCGGGTCAGGCCCATGACCAGGTTGATTATCCAGAACGGAAAAATCGGCACCAGGCGGAGCGTGAACAGATAGAAGGAACCTTCCCGCTCGACGCCCTCGTTGACCGTAGCCAGACGCTGTCCGAATCGACGCTGCACCCAGTCCCGCAGCACGAAGCGAGAGGCCAGGCAGGCCAGGGTGGCCCCGATGGTGCTTGCAAAGGATACCACCACCGTCCCCACCAGCAGCCCGAACAATGCTCCCCCGGCCAGGGTCAGAACAGCGGCTCCGGGCAACGACAGAGAGGTGGCCAGAATGTACACGGCCATGTACACGGCGATGACCGTAAACGTCTTGTCCGCGTACAGAGCCTGGAAGCGATGCTGAGAGTCCTTGATGTAGTCCAGGGAAAGGTACTGCCCCAGGTCAAAGAGGAAAAACGCTCCAATCAAGGCAACCACGACCAGTATTAAAACGCTCTTCAGCAAATTTTTCGACTGCATCACCCTTCCTTGTCGCTCTTAAAAGGAGCCCTGACGACCCATTGTTGTTTCGATGTAACTACTCAGCAGAGCCAGAAAAAGATCTGGATACCGGCCTTCGCCGGTATGACTAAGGTGGAAACTGCTTGCTCCGATTCGTCATTCCGGTGAAAGCCGGAATCCAGTGCTGGAGAACGGTCATGCACATATGTGCTGAATAGTTACTTTCGATTTAAACTACGCCAACACCCACATCCGCCACGGTTAATCTAGCCGGAAGAGGGCAAATAGAAACCTCCGCCGGAACGCGGTCTGCTCCATTCCCCGGCAATGGCTTTGGCCAGAGTTTCGCCGAGACGACGCGCGGCCAGAACAACATCCGGATTGTCCTCGAACCGCAAAAAAATATCCTTGCTTACTCGCGTAAAGGATTGAAAATCCTTTTCCCTCCAGGTCAAGGCCGGAATGCCGACCGGACATTTCGGTCCCAGTCCGCAGGAAAAACAAGGAGGCGTATCGGACGTGAAAAGAGCCGCCCCGATCACGTTGCAGAAGTAGATATTTTTTAAGTAACCGGCCATGTCCTGAGCAGCCTTTTGCGGCGCCTCGCCTCCGACCGCCACGATCGCCGCCGGCATGTTCCTGAAGACCGGCTCCTGATGGTACAGCGGAAACAGACGCTCCAAAAATACATGCGCCAGGGAGTTCATACGTCCGTTGTAATTGACCCCACCCATGATGAGACCGTCAATTTGCTCAAATCGCGGGTAGAGGGATCGCATGTCGTCATCCTGGACGCAGCGTTTGCTCTGAGCGCACTTTACGCAACCGGCACAGGGGGAAATTGACAAATCGGCCAGCCGGATCAATTCATACTCATGGCCTGAAGCCTGGGCGGCCTGAATGACCATCCTTTCCAGATTGCCTCGTTTTCGTGGGCTGGAGTGCACGGCAAGGATCACGTTTCAATCTCCTTTTCGGCCACTTCTTAAAACCTGCCTTTGATCACGTCCATGGCAAACTCCTTTTTATGCAATTCATGGGGCAACTATTCAGCCATTTTCGCTGAAAACGAGAACTGGTCCGGGTTGTCTTGATTTTGCGGTCTCGCATGTTTGACTGAGCCAGGATTCATTGATCGAACCATTGCATGACACTTGGAGCACAAAATGATGTTTATACAAGCAATGGTTCGCTGTTACGAAGCCGGCGAAAGGAGTTTGCGGGGCCGCAAAATCAAGGCAACCCGGACCAAGCTGAATAGTTACTTCATGGGATCGATTTCCGCTGCTTATTCAAGTTCCTTGTCCAGGTTCACGGCCGCGCTGATCAGGGCCAGGTGGGTGAAGGCTTGTGGGAAGTTGCCCAGGGCTTCGCCGCAGGGACCGGTTTCCTCGGAATAAAGGCCCACGTGGTTGGCGTACCCGAGCATGCGCTCGAACATCAACCGCGCGTCTTCCAGGCGTTTCGGGTCCGTGCGTCCGGCCCGGGTCAACGCCTCCACAAGCCAGAAGCTGCAGATGTTGAAAGTTGCTTCCTCGCCGGCCAGTCCGTCACCGGATGTGTTCACGTTGTAACGATGGGTCAGACTGTTGGAAACCAGCCCGCCTTGTTGCGGGGGCTTCAGGATTTCGTCCAGGGTGGAGAGCATCCGCTTGTCCATGGGAGCGACAAAAAACGTCAACGGCATGAGCAGATTGGACGCATCCAGGGCATCGCTGCCATAGGATTGCACAAAGGCCCCACGATCCTGGTTCCAGCCCTGGGTCATAATCTCCTCGTAAACGGCATCCCGCGCAGCCAGCCAGCGCTCCCGGTCAGCGGGAAACGAACGTTTCTCCGCCAGGCGCAAGCCCCTGTCCAAAGCAACCCAGCACATCAGTTTGGAATAGGTGAAATGGCGGCTGCCGCCGCGCATCTCCCAGATCCCCTTGTCTTCGCGTTGCCAGTTGTCCACGACCCAGTTGATCAGCTTGCGTAGCTGGACCCAGAAGTCATGAGAAATCGGCGCGCCATGCTTGTTGTACAAGTACACCGAGTCCATCAGCTCGCCGTAGATGTCCAGCTGCAGCTGATTGCAGGCCCCGTTGCCCACGCGCACCGGCCGGGAGCCGCGATATCCCTTGAGATGATCCAGGGTTGTCTCGGTCAAGTCGTGCCGGCCGTCGATGCCGTACATAATCTGCAGGGAGCCGTCCGGATTGGGCTCGCGGGTGCGGGCCTCGATCCAGTGCATGAAGCACCCGGCCTCCTCGGTAAAGCCGATGCGTTGCAGGGCGTAGAGGGTGAAGGCCGCGTCGCGGATCCAAGTGTAGCGGTAGTCCCAGTTTCGCTCCCCGCCCACGTCCTCCGGCAGCCCGGCGGTCGGCGCGGCCACGATGGCCCCGGTGGGATCGAAGGTCAGCATTTTCAGGGTCAATGCGGAACGGTGGACCATTTCCCGCCACCTTCCCTTGTAAGTGGACTTGCCGATCCATTTTCGCCAGAAGTTCACCGTGCTCCGGAAAAGTTCCTCGGACTCCTGGTCTGGAACAGCCGGACTGCAACCGGCGTCCTCCGGAATCTGATGCAGAACAAAGGTCAGACTTTCGTTTTCCTCGAGATGAAACGCGCTCGCCGCTCCCGGTGCGGCATGTCCGTCACCGGCTTCAAGCGACGTGAAGGGCGGTTGGCCGCTCAGGGCCATATGCAGTCCTGGGCCGCGGAAGATCACCCCTCGACCCGTGATGACCACTTCGCCTTGTGATCGGGCGTAATCAAAGGCAGGCCGACATTCCAGACTGAAGTCCATATTTCCGCGAACCATGGTTAACCGACGAACGACACGATGTTGACGCTCATCACCCTCACCACGAACAACGGGCATGAAATCCACCAGTTCGGCAACGCCTTTTGTCGTAAAGAACCGTGTCACCAGAACATTGGTTTCCGGCCAGTAGAGCTGTTTCGTGGTCACTCCATCCGCGACGCTCGGCGAGATCTGGAAAAAACCGCCTTGCTCGTCGTCCAGGATGGCGGCAAAAATGCTCGGCGAATCGAAATGGGGGAAACAGAGCCAGTCGATGGAGCCGTTGACCCCGACCAAAGCCGAGGTACGCATGTTCCCGATCAGGGCGTAATTGTCGATAGGCTGATAGGCCATGGCAATACCTCTTTTGTGAGTACGATCCGGCAAGCAATGTCGCGGGATTGGATGCGTTTACCTTGGAAAGTTTGGCCCCGGCGGCAAATCCGGGGGGAGAAAATCATCCCCCGTCCATGACAAGGCCAGCGCCGTGCCGAGTGGTTCCAAAAAACCTTCTTGTCTTCGGTTACCCGGATTTCTTGAAATACCTGATCAGGGCCAGCGAGTCCTTCGCGGTCAGCCGGCCGATGGCGCCATTGCTGTAACAGCCCAAGGAGACCTTCCTATCCGGAGCGATGATAAAGCCGGCCGCATGCAGGAACTTCTTCTCGGGTTCGAAGTAAGCGCCGATAGTATTGGAAACCTCCTCCGTGTTCAGACCGTAGGCCACGGGATACGTAACTCCTGCTTTCTCCATGATCTCATTGGCCTTGTCCAAGGAATCCACCGACGCTGCTAGGATTGAAATCCCTTCGGATTGAAATGCCGCGAAGGATGCCTGAAAGTCAGCCAACTGCTGACGGCAGAACATTCACCAGTGGCCTCGATAGACGAGAAAAAGGCCGTATGCTCCTTTAAACCAGTCGGGAACGTCGATCACCTCCCCGGATGTCAGCCGAACCTGCATTTTCGGAAATAAATCTCCCGCATCCAAACCAAAACCGATCTTCGCCATGACGTCCTCCTCATCTGCGTGTTGAAAAGTTACTTCATCGACAGTCCGTGCAAAAAATCAAGTGCAAGGAGCAGCGACTTTGCGAGAGGATTTTTTCAACGAACGGATATGTTACAGGATCCTGATCCAAGTCAAAAGAATATGAAACCGAAGTTAAAGCACGATAAAACATAATCAACAGACAAGAGCAAATTCGATCGTGGACGCCCCTTTCTCACTGCCACGAATAATCAAACTACTGCAGACCTGTAGAAGTAAATACCAAATTTCCCGTATGGCATTCATTCATACCCGCTCTTATTTTCAACTAACCATAAGGTCAGCTGTCTACAAGGGCTTCTTGATTATAGAGACGCAAAAGGCTTTTGACATCATCGAACACTCTCGCCCACAAGAAACGCCTCGCACGCGCGCCAAGGTCATTAACCAAGCTTGTTCACCCCCACTTGTCGTTCTGTAAGCTTCGAAAATATAATATATTTCCACATACACCTAGCCCACATCAGGTGCAAACTCAGGAGGTATCGTATGAACAGACAGGAGATTCTAAGTCAGGCCAAAGAGAACTTCGGCATTGAACCGGATTGGATGAGCGACATGCCGGACTCCGTCCTTGAACAATACTGGGCTACTTTAAGCTGGGTGCTGGCTGATACGAAAATGGCCGCGCGCGATAAGGCGCTGGTCGCCTTTGGAGCTGCCTCGGCTATTCACTGCGGCTATTGAACTCCGTTTCACACGGCGCAGTTGGCGCTGAACGGGTTTACCGATCAACAGATCAAGGAAGCGGGTTGGACCGTGCAAAGCGTAGCCGGTGCCAGCGCATACCTCTACGGTATTGGTTACGATGTGGAGAAGTTCAAGAAAGAAATAGATTCAATAGTCGAGCACATCAAGAAAACCGCAAAATAACGTCTTCAGGGTTGAGTGGAAGTGATGAGGAGCCCTACTTTGCTCGTGGCGCTCAGACTCGAATATTAATTATGGCCAACGGCAAGGAGTAATCATGACCAGCAAATACATACTTCGAATCTGTGCCGCACTTCTCGCACTGAGTGCCGGTTTGAGCACATTCGCTTTGGCTCAGCAAAAGGCAGAACACGAAGTTCAACTTGGGGTCGTCAACTTTCCCATCTCTTGCAACGAAAAAGCGCAAGAGGAATTTCATACGGGCTTGGCTCACCTGCATCACATGATGTACGAACAGGCACGCCCGCATTTTGAAGAGGCGGCGAAAGTCGATCCCTCGTGTGCAATGTCTCATTGGGGCATTGCCATGACGAGCTTTCAGCCGCTCTGGCATCCCACGTCCCCGGAGGGACTTGAACGTGGTCAAGCGGCGTTGGCAAGGGCTCGGGAACTCGGCGCGCCCACTGAGCGCGAGAAAGGTTACATCGCGGCAGTCGAGGCTTTTTTTACCGACCCTGAATCTCGGAGAGAAAGCCCCGCGCGGGATCACGAGGCACGGGTCAGGGCCTGGTTGGAAGCCCAGCGCGAGCTGCATGAATCCTATCCTGAAGACGTAGATGCAGCGGCGTTTTACGCCCTGGCCGAGGTCTGCTACGCGATGACCCAATTCTCTCCACACGAGGAGCGGGACTTCACCCGCGAACGCAGGGCGGGAGCCTTGATCGAGGAATATTTCGAGGACCATCCGGAGCATCCCGGCCTTTTTCACTACCTCCTCCACGCCTACGACAGCTCCGAATTGGCCCATAAAGCACTGGAAGCGGCCCGGGGCTACGATAAACTGGCTCCGAATACGCCCCACGCATTGCACATGCCCAGCCATATTTTCGTGCGGCTCGGCCTCTGGGAGGAGACGGTCGATCGGGACAAGCGGGCGGCCAAGGCGGCACGCGACGGTATGGAGGACGATCCCCACGCCAGTGCTCATTATGTCCATTCCCTGGACTATGTGATGTACGCGTATCTCCAGCTCGGCGACACAGAGAATGCCCGAAAAACACTTGAGCGGGCTCGAACACTCGACAAGGTGCATCCGGTACCCTTTGCCGCTTACAATTTGGCGGCGCTTCAGGTCCGTCATTTCCTGGAACAGCAACAATGGCAACAGGCGGCAGAGCTCGAACCGGCGATGCCGGACGTACTTCCCTGGGAACAATTCCCCGCGGCTGAAGCCATTTTTTATTATGGCCGAGGTATCGGCGCAGCGCGATCCGGAGACCTGAACCAGGCCAAAATGGACCGCGAGCGGCTTCAGGAGCGAATTCATACCTTGCGGGATGAAGATGATGCGTATTGGGCGTCCATGACGGAAGCACTCGGCAAAGCAGTGGAAGCCTGGATTCTCTATGAACAGGGCGAAACTGAGCAGGCGCTTTCGCTCATGAGAGAAGGGGCCGATCTCGAGGACTCCATGGACAAGCACCCGACCACGCCGGGCGAGGTGCTGCCCGTCCGCGAACTATACGCGGATTTGCTGCTCAAGGAGGAGCGTTTCGAGCAGGCGAAAGCCGCTTTCGAGGCATCCCTCCAGCGCACCCCCAACCGTCGCAACGCTCTCAGGGGGCTGGAAATGGCGGAATTGAGGGAAAATACCACGCGGTAGAATCTATCGCCGTCAATGTAACGGAGAGGAATAAAGCCATCTCTTGCCGGACGAAGAAAGGAACAGGACAACTGATTTTTATCACCTCGAACAGTAGGAGGAACCATGAAAGCGATTAACGGGTACAGGTTGGCAATTGGATTGATGCTGGCTTTTTTCCTGATTCCCGCACTGGTCTGGGCCACGGAAAAATCAAAAGAAATGCCCCAAGCTGAAGGCAAGGACTTTCTATCGTACATCACAGAGGTCAATCCATATCATGATTGGGAGCTGTGGCCGGGTACTGAGAAAATGTATGAAGGTTCTGAACCACATGGTGTTCGGCTTACGACGTACGTCAATGAAAAGGCCCTGAAGGGAATCGAGGAAGGCATGCTGGAAGAAGGCATGCCGGACGGCTCCATTATAGTGAAGGAGAATTATTCCGCTGAAGAAGAGCTTATAAATGTCACCACCATGTACAAAAAGGAAGGGTTCAATCCCGAAGCCGGTGACTGGTTCTGGATTGTCCACACCGCGGACAAGCAAGTCGAGAACGCCGGGAAGATTGAGATGTGCATTAGTTGTCATCGCCAAGTGGAGCACCGGGATTATCTTTTTATCGAGGCTCATGAGCAATGAAGCTCCAACCCGGCAAGAGATGGCGTTACTCCGCAATCCCTTGAGCTAACATTGAACCATTGCTGAATAAAGATCATTTTGTGCCCAAATGTAAGGCAATGGTTCGATGAACGAATCCTGGCTCAGTCAGACAGGCGATGCCGAAAAATCGAGACATGCCGGAACACGACATGTCAGTCATGAAAAGTGCTGAGTAGTTACGAACTTTTTTCCGTAACTACTCAAAAAGGCAGGGCATTCAGTCAGCCGTTGTGCCTGATGCACCCTCTGTCTTTTCGGACGACAAAGACAACAGATGGTGGAACAGGCATCTTGCCTGTTCGTTCAGGGTTTATGGGCATCTACACATTGGCCAAATGGAAGCTTTTCACTGGGCAATTCATTGGGGCAGGCAAGATGCCTGCCCTACCATGAGGAGGACTGCCCGGAGTTTTTGAGCAGTTACCTTATTTTCGTAACACGACATTACTACACGCGTTATCCGTGCACACATGTTGACGTAAATGCGGAGGTTGTGAATGAAGCAGAAGAAAGCGGCATGATCAACGCCTCCATTTATTGTGGCGGCCTGGGCAGCTCCGCTGCAACGGTCAATCCCGCAGCGCCCGCGCCGATCACGGCGAAGTCGTAGTCGTATGCGGCCATGTCTTCTCCTTGGAATGTCCGTTATCCTGATCATGTTCGAATACTTGCCGCAGAGCACCGCGCAGTTTGCGTACATATTCCAGAAACGGTTCCGCTTCCGTTTCCCGGGGCCGCTCCAAGTTTATCCGCTCGCGATCATGAATGGAGTTCCCGCCCATGACCAGGACCTGATCCGCCAGCTTCACCGCCTCGACTACATCGTGCGTAACAAAGACCACCGCCGGCTGGAAATCGGCATGCAGGGCCAGCAGCAGGTCGTGCATTTCCTCCCGGGTCAATGCGTCCAGGGCGGCAAAGGGCTCGTCCATCAGCAGAAGCCTGGGTTCCAGGGCCAGGACTCGAGCCAAAGCCACCCGCTGACGCATGCCGCCGGACAACTGGCCGGGCAGATGTTTCTCTCGTCCGGCCAACCCGACCAGTTCCAGCATGCGACGAGCGATGTCCCGACGCCGGTTTCCCGAGACGCTGTTCACCCGGAGGCCGAAGCTGACATTTTCCTCCACGGTCAGCCAGGGAAACAGAGCGTCATCCTGAAAGATGACCGCCTTGTCCGGCCCGGGATTACGGGAAGGAACGCCTTGGACCTTGATGGCTCCCGCATCAGGCTCCAGAAATCCGGCAACGATGTTCAGGAGCGTGGTCTTGCCGCATCCGCTGGCGCCCAACAGGGCGAGGATCTCGCCGCTTCGGACCTCGAAGGAAACATCCCGCAGCACCTCCCGCCGCTCCAGCCCAGCACCGTATGCTTTACCCAGCCCCTGAACCTGAAGGTATGCCATATTCTGCCCGCTGCCGCTCATAACCGGCGGGCCGACCTGGAGAGCAGGCGCATCCCGCGGACCAGAAGCTGGTCGCAAAGCCAACCGATCAGGGCGATCAGGAGGATTCCGGAGATGATCACGTCCACGCGGCCCACCATTCTGGCATCCATGATCAATGCTCCCAAACCGTTCGGAACACCGGTCAGCTCACCCAGGACGAGGTACGCGAAGGAGATTCCCAGCCCCAGCCGCAGCCCGCTCAGAATCTGGCCCATGCTCGCGGGCAGGACCACATGGCGCATCATGCCGAATCGGCCCAGACCGAGCATGCTGCCGGCCCGGAGATAGGTTGTCGGAACAGCGCTCACCGCGGACATGGTGTTCAGGTAGATCGGGAAGAACGCCGCCAGGGCGATCAGGAAAACCGTCGTCTTCAGGCCGATGCCGAACCAGACCAGGGCCAGGGGCAGCCAGCAGATTCCGGGCACGGAACGCAGGGCGTCCACGAAGTCCTTGAGCAGCAGACGCATGACCGCGTTTCGTCCGGAGAGAACGCCCAGGGACAAGCCCAGCAAGGCCGCCAGCGCGAATCCCGCACCGATTCTGACCATGCTCGCCGCCAGATCGACCGGAAATCTCCCGGCATACATGCCCGCCCCGTAACCGGTCACGTAGACCCACAAGGTTTTCGCCACCGTATCCGGCGCGGGCAGCATGTAGACCGGCACGGTCCCGGTATAGCTCAGAAGCGCCCAGCTCAGCAGGATCAGCAGGGGCAGGAGGAGAGGCAGAAAACGGGGCATGGTCGCTCACAAGGCGAAGTTGTTGGAGCTGATACGCTGACAAGCTCAGACAAGAATAATGTCCTGTTTGGATTCAGGCTTTGGGAATATCATGTCTGGCCACACCTTGGAGTTGATGAACTGCTCAAAAAAATGTCGGGCACGGCCTGCATTTTCCCAAGCAAACTGGATTCCCGCCTTCGCGGGAATGACTTCAGTGAGAAAGCTTTTCCCAATCACGTCATGCCTGCGAAGGAGGGCATCCAGCCCATGCTTGCCTCAATTTATTGAGTAGCTGCGAGTTAATGATTCCTCGCGTTATACTTCCAAGGTTCGTTACCTACGGACTTGTTATGCCCGCCCCGATCGGCTTGCTGAATGCAGAACATGTTCGGCCCATTTGTTCAGGCTGGTTCCGCTTCGGGCGGCGGCTTTCAATGCCGCGGCATGAACCATGGGCGCGATTCGCAGCATGAGTCGGCCGCTGGCCGGTTTTTCCGGTAAGCTGCCAAGCTGCTCGCAAGCGACCAGGTAATCATCGATGGCAGAATGAAAAATGGATTCAAATTCTCCCACCGATTCCGCATGAAAGGTAATAATATCAGAAATATCAAGAACCCTGCCAACAATGATTTTGTCCTCAGGGTCAAAGTCCATGCTTGCCGTGTAGCCGCGATACGTCATGACGTTCATCATGATTCCACCTCCAAACGATCAAGGTATTCCCGGACGGCCTTGATGCGATAGCGCAACGCTTCCCTGCCCGGATGGGGACGATGAAAAGTGGCCCTGTGACCTTCGCGCTCGAAAGTAACCGAAGAGCCCGCGCCTTCGACGATCCGACACCCAAGTGCCGCCAACAAGGCCTCGATGCGTGACCAGTCTATGTTCCCATTGACGGGGTCGGCGCGAATCGCCTCAAGCGTCTTTCGATGCTTGCTGTTCATGGATAAACGATAGCAACAAAGTGAAAAGATGCAAGCATAATGAAGGCATAAAGCTTTTGATTCTGGCTCCGCCAAGCAACAAGTTGCCTTGCCCAGCCCTTCATGCATTTTCCATGGAAATGTAACTTTGCATTGGAATTTTACATTATTGATGGAGAAATGCATGAGGCATGGAAAATTCTGAGTCACTCCCAGATTGCTCAAACGTCCTGACCACTCTTTTTTTTCTTTTCGGCCCGAGAGGCGCCGGGAAGACTACCTGGCTCAAGCAGGTGTTCGACAATGCGCTTCACCTTGACCTGCTGGACGCATCCTTGCATTTGGAATTGTCCAAAGATCCGCATCGCCTTGAAGCAATGACCGGGGAGTTGCGTGATGATGATTGGGTTGTCCTGGATGAAATTCAGAAGAATCCGGCCTTGCTGGATGAAGTAGAGACAAGGCATGCCTTGTCTCTACAGGGTGTCCTTCCTGGGATGAATAGAGGCGGTTGCGACATGGCCCGGAGTCCTACTCCGCGGCAAACCGAGCCACAAAACGCGGATCAATCAGCCGGTCGTAGTCCGGCTCCCGCTCGATAAGCCCCAGTTCCAGCATCCGTCGGCCCAGGGCCGCGACCTGACGGATGAAGGTTTCATTCATTTCCCAAGCCAGCTCGATGTTCTCCGCGGCGAGGCGCAGCACTTCCAGGGGGGTCCCGAAGTCGGCAGCCGCCTGCAGCCACTCTTCCTCATTGTCCAGGAGATGCTTCGTGGCCCTGACGTGGACGTCGACCATTCGCTGAACGAGGTCGGGACGCTGCTCCACGGTCCTGCGGGCAACGATCATTGCGGCGTTGATGGGGCCGATGGAATCGTCGAAATAGGGATGAGCCAGGATTCGTCCATAGCCCTGATGCACGGCCAGGGATGGAAAGGGTTCGCCGGACAGGAAGGCGTCGATGTCGTTCCGGGCCAGAGCCAGGCCCATGTCGAAAAAATCCACCCGGACCAGGGAAACGTCCCGGCGCGAATCCAGGCCGTTGCGCGCCAGAACTTCCCGAAGCAGAATCTCATGCATGGTTCCAGGCACATAGCCAATGCGCAAGCCCTTGAGGTCCCTCACTTCCTGAACCGACGAATCCTTTCCGACAACCAGAGCCGAACTCTTGTTGCACAGCGCGGCCACGATCACTATGGGCTCGCCCCGGGAGGCCGAGGCAATGGCATGGGCCAGGGTCGTGCCGGTCATGTCCAGGCTGCCGGCCAGCAGGGCCGCCTTCTGATCCGCCGGATTGGTAAAGGGAAAGACGCGCACCTCCTGTCCTTCCGAGAATTGTTCGTAGAAGTACGGCTGGTAGGTCTGGGCGGTTTTCCAGGTGCCGACCCGCCAAGGCTGGGCCGACGCGGGTGAGGCGGAGCAGAACAGTGCCGTGCAGGTGATAAGCATCGTCAGGAGAAGCGAATGTTTGGACATGGGCAACCGCGCGGGGCTTATTCCGCGACCTGTCCGCCGCACCCGGCGGGTTTGTCGGAAAAGGCATGCGGCGCGGCGGTGAAGCAGTTCGAGGGCAGCAGCGGGTCCAGGTTCATTTCCCGCAGGATTGCGGCGCAGGCGTCCAGGTCGGAGCCGCGGCCCTTGGCCGAATCGGCTTGCAGGTCCCGGGGGCTGGAGCCGACCTCGGGAAAAAAGAGGTTGGCGCCGGCCATCAGCGAGGCTGTATGGGGTTCATGGGTGCAATGAGCGCGGGGCACGTTGCCCATCACCAGCCGGCTGACGGCGACCATGCGGGCCATTTCCCTCTCGGTGATCATCCCGTGCTGCTCCATGGGCGAGCCTGGAAAATTGATCCGGCGCATCACCCCGGAATAGGTGGCCCCCATCCGGCGGGCCAGAAGCATCAGGCCAGCGATTTCCTCATGGCTGTGCTCCGGCCCCACGGGCTCGATGCAGTTCATCCACAGCAACCCCACGTCCTTGAATACCTGGATGGTCTGCCTGCGCTTTTCCGGAGAGAACGGCGTGTCCCTTCCCTCCCCCAGACGGATGGCGTGATAGCAGCCCACGAAACCGGCTTCCAGTAGAGCCTCGCCCTCCTTGTGGCTGATGTCCCTGGTGTTGGCCACCAGGGGCACGCGGACTTCCCGGCGCAGCAGTCGGCCCATGTCAAGAAGCTTTTCAAAGGGATAGAAGCCGGTGGTCATGATGTTCATGCCGTCCGCGCCCTTGCTCTGCCCGTTGCGCGCCCACTCCAGGACCTGCTCGATGCTGAACTCCACGGCTTCGGTGAAGATGCCGGCCGTGCGGGTCAGGGAGCAGAACAGACAGTCGAACCGGCAGGGCTCCACGTTCAGCCCGATATGCAAATGCCGCTCGCCCTTGGTTCCGAACGTGGCCCGGGAAAGAGCATTGGCCGCATGCATCACGGCGTAGGTTTCCGCGGAACACAGGTCCAGTCGCAGCAGGAAAACGATTTCCTCCTGATCAAGCTCCTCAAAATCCTGGGACTTGCGAAGAATTTCCGCGACTTTCGGGGACAGCTTCATGGTCATGCATCATCCTTGATAATATGGAAAAGAGTTGGCTAAGGGATCATGTAGTAACCGATATACCATTTACTCGATCACTGGATTCATTGGGGGCAAGTAAATTAGAAATGGGGAACCGCTCGCTTCGCTCAGGACGCCAAGAAAAGATTTTGGAAAGCAGGGAAAGAGCTGCTTTCCAAAAGTTTCTCAATCCCTGTCGGGATAATAATGCCGTCAGGCGTGAAGCCTTGTGGCGGCTGCATTTTTCCAGCAGGAGCCACAAATTCTTTCTTCTTTGCGTTCTCGGCGCCTTAAGCGAAGCGGGCGGTTCACAATCAAGGTTCTTTTCTTCCAGCCTCGTCAATGCGAAAAAAGTGTTTCATTTTTTTTCAACTCCCAAGACGACACGCCTGGAAGGGCTACAGCCATTTTTTGCGCTTGAAATAGAAGAGCATCAATACGGCCACCCCGAGCATGAACAGCAAAATCAGGGGATAGCCCCAGGTCCAGTGCAATTCAGGCATGACATCAAAATTCATGCCGTAAACACCGGCAATGAAGGTCAGTGGAATGAAGATGGTCGCGATCAGCGTGAGGACCTTGATGGTTTCGTTCATTCGCTGGCTGTTCCGGGACAGATGCAGCTCCAGAAGGCTGGATGCCAGGTCTCGAAGGCTCTCCACAATGTCCATGGCCTGGACGGCGTGGTCATGAATATCACGAAAAAACACGCGGGTTTCCGGATTGATCCGAGCGGACTCATCGCGCATCAATCCGGCAAGCGCTTCGCGCACCGGCCAGATGACCCGACGCAGCAGAATCGCTTCTCGCCGCAAGCGATAGAAGCGTTGCAAATCGCTCGGGGATGGATCGGTGAGCAGAGATTCCTCCAGGGTTTCCAGTTCCGTACTGATGTTTTCCAAAACCATAAAATAATTGTCCACCACTGCGTCCAACAGAGCGTAGGCGAGATAGTCAGGTCCGCTGGCGCGGATGCGCCCTTTGCTGTCGTTGATGCGCGTGCGCACCGGGTCAAAGACGTCTCCGTCCAATTCCTGGAAGGACAACAGGAAGGTATCCCCGAGGATCAAGCTGAGCTGTTCGGTACGGAAAGAGCTGCTGACTGGTTCACGCACCAGCATCTTGACGACGATGAACAGGAAATCATCGTGGATCTCCAGTTTAGGACGGTGGTCCGTGTTCAGAACATCTTCCAGAACCAAAGCGGGCACGTCGAAATGGTGGCCCAGTTTTTTGATCACCTCTATCTGGTGCAGGCCGTCGACATTGATCCACAAGACTCCTTTTTCCGGGGGCAAGGGAATGTTTTCGGTGATGTGGAGGAGCGCGGAGGACTTAACTTCAGCAGCATCATAGGCCATAACCCGCACCGTGGTCATGTCCGTCCTTTGTTCGCCCACGTGGACCAGTGTGCCCGGCGCGGCACCGACCTTGGCGTGTCGGCTTTTGATGAACATGCTTTTCATACCGGCTCCATGCTTCATTTGGAATGTCTGGATTAGTCTTTGGCCATTCAAATGGAAAGCTCGGACAGAATTTGAGACCAAGCTTTGGTGGCTGGATGATAATTTTTACGGAATTAATGAGCATCCGCCTGCACAATGGGCTGCAATCCTTCTACTCCACGACCGTGGGCTTGTTCTGACGTGCCCGGTACCAGCCATGATCTTATTGCTGACCAGGGGAAAAAGGCCAAACAAGACGAAGGAAAGAATCAGCCTCGGCGAGAGAGTGTCGCGCATGGACTCGATCCGGCCCAGTCCCGGCCCGCGTTCACATAGACGAGTGTTGCCGGGCAGCATGCCCGCCTGGAGACTCAGAAAAAGTTCCGCGCAGCCGCAGCCGGGTCTGTCCCATAACCAGGTTGATCATCCAAAACGGAAAGATAGGGACAATGCGCAAGGTAAACAAGTAGAAGGAACCTTCGCGCTGGATGCCCTTGTTGATCTGTTCCATTTTATGGCCAAACCTGCGCTGCACCCGGTCCCGGAGCACGATCCGGGAGATGAAACAGGTCAGCGCCGATTGTTCATCGCCGTGTACATGGGGTTTTACATCCTGGCCACAAGTCTTTCCCTGCCCGAAGCGGCGGTTCTGACCCTGGCCGGGGGAGCGCTGTTCGGCCTCTGGGTCGGGACCCTGTTTGTTTCCTTCGCCGGCAGAACGTAGCTCTTACCCGTCCGCAAGCGGCAGCGCGAAGGAGAACGTGCTTCCCTTGCCGGGTTGGCTTTCCACCCAGATTCGACCGCCGTGCTTTGCGACGAAATCCTTGCACAGCAGGAGTCCCAGGCCAGTGCCCAGCTCGCCTTGCGTGCCCCGTAAGGATTTTTTCCGGGTCAAAATGAACAGATTGGACAGGTGTTCCTCGTCCATGCCGACTCCGTTGTCCTGGACGGTGACAACCGCCATGTCCTTGTCCCTGACAGCGGAAATGAAGATGGTTCCGCCGCTCATGCTGAACTTGATGGCATTGGAGATCAGGTTGCGGATAATGGTATTGAGCATCTGCATGTCCGCGCAAACAAGAAGGTTCTGGTCCAGCTCGCTCTGCAGGACGACGTTCTTGTTTCCCGCGGTGGTCTGGAACAGCTCGACAATGTGTTCAATCGGATCCGCCAGCAGGCAGATCACGGGATTGTAGGTCAGCAGCCCCCGCTGCATCAGTGACCATTCCAGCAGATTTTTCAGCAGATTGAACATGGTCTCCGTGGCCTGCGCCAGTTCATAGATCATCTGCCGCAGATCCTTCAAAGGCAGAGTGGTGAACTCCTCCGTCAGCATTTTGGTCAAGGCCATGAAGCCGGCCAGGGGGCTTTTCAGGTCGTGGGCAATGATGGAGAAGAACTTGTCCTTTTCGTCCAAAGCCTTTTGCAGCTGCTGATTGTTCCGAACCAGAGCCTCCTTGTCCTGGACCCGGTCCGTGATGTCCTGCATGGCGCCTTCAAGACGGATGATCTCGCCGGATTCATTGCGGATTGCCTCGCCGGACTTGCGGATCCAGATGCGGTTGTCTCTCTTGTTGATGATTTCCACTTCCATATCAAAAGGCAGGCCTTCCTTCACGCATTTGGTAAAAGCCTCCCCTACGGCTTCCCGCCACTCCGGCACATATCGTTCGATGGCCTCTTCCAGAGTAAGGGTTTCACCCGGCTCCACTCTGTATATCTCAGCGGCTTGGCCGCTGACATAAAGCCTTCCTTCCGCGACATCCACGCTCCAACCGCCGAACAAGGCCATGCTCCCGGCCCGCTCCAGCATGGTCTTGATACGTCGGATTTCTTTTTCGGCTCGCTTGCGTTCGGTGATATCCTGATGGGTGCCTATCATGCGAGTTGCCCGACCTGATGCATCCCTGGACGCCGCACGGCCACGTCCCAAAATCCATTTCCATGCTCCATCCCTGGATCGCATGCGAAATTCGACGGCAAAGGACTCAATACGGTTTTCAATGCAATCTAAGTTTCTTTTAAAGGCTTCCTCCCTGTCTTCGGAGTGGATCAGATCGAGCCATGAATTCACATGTGTAGGAATATCAGTGGAATCATATCCGAGAATTCTGGCATACCCCGGACTATAGTAGACTTGACCGGTTTGAATATCCCAATCCCACACCCCATCACTTGTGGCATCCATGCTTAATCTGAACCGTTCCTCGCTCACCCGCAAATCATTTTCGGCCTGCTTCTGCTTGGTCACGTCCTGAAAAATGCAATGTGTTCTCAGGAACCGTCCATGTTCGTCATGTTGGATTTTGCCATTAAGAAAAATGAGGATAGTTGAGCCATCCTTCTTGATCATCTCGAATTCAACGCCGAGGACTTCACCAACAGCCTTGAATCGAGGAAAGTTTTCTCTGAAATGATCTTTCCAGTCCGGATGAAGAAAATCACCGAAATTTTTGCCAACCAATTCATCTCGCGAATATCCCAGCACATCAAGAAAAGTTTGATTCACCTCCAAAAAGTTTCCCTGTTCGTCCAGCGCCTGATACGGCATTGGAGCGTTCAGGAACATCAGGCGGTATTGCTTTTCACATTTTTTTTGGGCGTGCTCGGCATTTTTGCGAGCGGTGTCGTCGTTAACAAAGCCTTGATAATGCGAAACGCTCCCGTCTTCCGCATAGACCGTTCGAATGTTCATCAATGCCCAGAAACGGGTGCCGTCCTTCCGAATATGCTCGCTTTCAAAGTTTCTGACTATTCCTTCAGCCGCCAACAGGTTGGAGAGAGAAAGGCCGTACTTGGGATCAGCAAGCAATTCAGCGGCAATGTCCTGGACCGAGTTCATCAGGTCCTGCGGTGCTGCATATCCGAGCATCTCCGCAAAGGCCCGATTGGCATAGAGAAAACGTCCCTCCGGTGTTGTCTTGAAGATGCCGACAGGTGCGTGGTCCAGGATGTCTTTGGCGTCAGGAAAGTCTGCTTGAGCGGGAGGTACTTCCGAGGTTTGCTTTTGGGCCATATGGCCTCCTGTGCAATGGAAGATGAGTTGGTTACGAATGATGACCGTTACGCCTAAAGGTGTGCGAACTGTGTTTGCCGCGCCGTTCCATCCTGTCGGCCGCTAAGCGGGAAAGCCTGCTCCATTGCCGGACACCAAGGATGAACACATCCGCCACTACACGCTCAGTGAAAGCTGACTTTCGCGGCGAGGATAGTTTTTATGATAGGGAATGCGAAAGATTTTGTCATTGCTATCCATTGCCGACAGGCAATGTAAAGGACACTGCCGTGCCTAGCCCCGGTGTACTTTCGACCCAGATTTGCCCACCATGCTGCTCAATGAACTGCTTGCACAGGACCAGCCCCAAACCAATTCCTTTTTCGCCTTCCGTGCCCAATTGTCGATTCTCTTTCTTCAGGGAAAAAATGGCGGACAACATGCTTTGATTCATTCCGATGCCGTTATCCTGAATCGTCATGGCGACAACCTGCTCTTCCTGTTGGGCAGAAATGACAATCTCTCCGCCCCGACTGGTGAACTTAACCGCATTAAACAGGAGATTTCGGGCCTACAGGCTTCAATCCCAAAGATTGAACAGCAACCCACTCCAGCATTCTCTCCAAATCATCCTTCATGACTGGCTTGGCCAAATAATTGTTCATCCCGGCCTTGCGAAAATTTTCCCGGTCACCTGTCATGGCATAGGCTGTCAGGGCGATAATGGGGATATCTTTTTTGGGACCGAGATCGGTGGATGAGCGAATGAACATGGTGGCTTCGATGCCGTTCATCACCGGCATCTGAATGTCCATCAGAATAAAGTCGAAGTCATGCGTCGCGATAAAATCCAGGGCCTGTTTGCCGTTCTCGGCAAGAGTTACCTTGTGGCCGAGTTTTTCAAGCAGTTTACGGGTTGGAAAGGAATTCGACGGTTCATCTTCGACTAAAAGGATACTCAAGCATAATCTCGAAGACGGAGACGACGCCTCAATGGACCGACTCGGATCTTTTGCAAAAGGTAATTTGAAGTAAAAAGCGATATGGAATTTGGTTCCTTGGCCCTCCAGGCTTTCGATGCACAGACGCCCATCCATAAGGTCAACAAGTCGCTTTACAATGGCCAGCCCGAGTCCCGCGCCCTGGTATTTTCGAGTGTACGAGCCTTCCACCTGCACGAACGGCTTGAACAGGTCGCCCACTCTGTCTTCGGGGATGCCGATGCCCGTGTCGGTTACGGAGAAAAGAACCCTGCAGGCCCCCTCTTGCCAAGACTTAATCGGCTCCATTTCCACGGTAACCGTTCCGCTGTCGCTGTACTTCAAGGAATTGCCAACAAGGTTGAACAGTATTTGTCGCAACCGGGCTGCATCTCCGATCACCCGTTGCGGAAGAGCCGGGTCCATTAAGCACTCCAGAGCCAAGCCTTTTTCTTTGGCTGTGACGCTGAAGAGACCGATGATTGATTCTTGCAGTTCAGTCATGCTGAACTCGGACTCATGGAGTTCCAACATCCCGGCCTCAACTCTGGATAGATCCAGGATGTCGGACAACAGGCTGTTCAGGCGCTCGGCGGAGATTTTGGCCAAATGGACATATTGTTGTTGATCCTCATCCAGGACGGTGGTGTCCAATAACTGCATCATGCCCATGATGCCGTTGATGGGCGTACGGATTTCATGGCTCATATTGGCCAAAAACTCGGACTTGGACTTGCTGGCCGCCTCGGCCTGCTTCTTGGCTACAAGCAGGGCCTCTTCAGCACGCTTTTGGTTGGTAATGTCCTGCAGCAATTCCACCGTATATTCGACCTCACCGTCTTCGTTGAGGATCGGATTGGCTCGACAGCTCAGATGCATGTTCATTTCAGGAGAATATGTCTCCAGGGCAGCAATCTTTTTAGTATGTATTGCCTCCAGAGTCGTGCATGGCTGACACGGCATTTTACGGCCTATAAGTTCGAAACATTTTTTACCGCGAACCTGTTTCTGATTCATGTTCAATAGTGAATAGCCTGCCTTGTTGTAACGCACCACGCTCAAGTCAGGACGCTTGACGCTCATGATGTCCGGAATATTGTCCAACACGCCCTCAAGCAGTGAAGATTTTTCCCTGATTTCCTGTTCGGCCATTTTTTGATTTGTGACATCGCTCGCAATGGTGGCAAAGAAATTATTCTCCAGGTTGACCGCTTTTATTTCAAAGTGTTTCTCCATAGGCTCATAATATGTATTGAAGCGGCATGGATCGCCTTCCAAAACCACCCTTGTGTACTCGCTGAGGTAGGGCGCGGTTTCCGTCCGATATACGTCCGTCGCGAGTCCGCCCAGGGCATCTTCACGCTGTATGCCGGTTATCGCGGTAAAGGCAGGATTGCAGTTAATTATCTTGTAATTCATTGCTTCACCATGCTCATCAAAAACCATTTGGTGAATCACCACTAATTCCGTCATGGAATTAAACAGGGAATGGTATTTCTCTTCGCTTTCTTGCAGGGCCTCCTCGGCCAGCTTGGTTCTGGTAATGTCTCGACTGATGGAGAGAACGGTGTGAATAGCTTTACCTTTCCGTTCGGGAATGAGGCGCCAGTTGAAGATGATTTTACGATCCCCGAAATTATATTCGAAATCTGTTTCAATTTCCTCCCCATGATCAAAAACTTGTCTAAGCTTTTCCTCCCAGTAAGCGCACATTTGTTCGTCAAAACCGAGTTCCTTGTGTGTCTTACCGATAAACTCCGCCGAAGGCATACCTGTCACAGATTCGATGTTTGGAGAAGCAAATAAATGCCTGCCCATGCGATCAAAACGTAGTATAATATCCGGCGACCCTTCAATGAGGGTTCGAAAACTCTGCTCACTTTCACGCAAAGCTTGCTCAATTTGTCTGCGTCCAGTGATGTCCTGAAAAATACAATGCGTTCTTTCAAATCTACCCAGGTCATCACGTTGGATCTTGCCGGTGAAGTAGACGAGAATGGTTGAACCATCCTTCTTGATCATCTCGAATTCAACTCCGAGAACTTCACCAACAGCCTTGAACCGAGGAAAGTTTTCCTTGAAATGATCTTTCCAGTCCGGATGAAGAAAATCGCCGAAATTTCTGCCAATCAATTCATCTCGCGAATATCCCAGCACATCAAGAAATGTTTGATTCACCTCCAGAAAGTTTCCCTGTTCGTCCAGCGACTGGTAGGGCATGGGGGCGTTCATGAACATCAACCGAAATCGATCTTCATTTTTTTGCTCTCTTTGTTCCGCAAGTTTGCGTTCGGAGATATCAGTAGTGAAGCCTTGAAATGCTACGATACGTCCACCTTCTCCTTTGATTACACGGACATTTCTGGAAAACCAGACCACGCTGCCGTCACGCCGGAGCATTCGACATTCATAGTTGGTCACCTCGCCGTTCTCTTCCAACCTCCGGATTAATTCCTTGCGGTCATCTGGATCAGCATAAAGCTGCTCACTGATGTTCGTGACTGATACGATCATCTCTTCTGGTGAATCATAGCCAAACATATCAGCCATGGCCGGGTTGATAGAGAGTAACCGCCCTTCGGGGGTGGAGGTGAAAATGCCTATGGGTGCGTTATCGAAAATATTCTGGAGATCAAATGCAGGAACAAAATCGAAATCGACATTGGGGATTTTTGGCTTGAACACGGACGGCTCCAAAGAGAGATGAATGTTATAAATGAAAAGTAATTGGGCTTTTTATATAGAATGATCCAATGTTTTCGATATGCCTGTAATTCAGGGTCTTGTGGCAATATGCTGTTTTAGGTCATGCTAAGGATGGTCTAAGTTTTACGGTTATTAATCTAAACGGCATCTCCGTTTGCAACTTATCGCATCCCTGCTTTTGTTTCGAATGTGCTGTTTTATTCACTGTTGCAGAGAAATTTGATCACCATCGGTCAACAACCAAGTTTTTTTTGTAACTGCCTGGGTTAACCAAACTCCGTCAAGTCCCGTGTTCCTGGACAACTCAATGTAGAGTTGTCAGCGGAGGCCCGGCTTGCCTTGGTTTTGTGGCCTCGCTAACTTCTTCGCCGGCTTCGTAGCATCGAATCATTGCATGAATAAACAGGATTTGGTGCTTTAAGTGCCGGACAATAGTTCGATGAACGAATCCTGGCTCAGTCAAACATGCGAGACCGCAAATCAAGGCAAGTGAGACCAATCACTGTATACGATTAGAATATTTTGAATAGTTACCGATTGACCAAAAGGTATCCCTTTTCATTCAGGTCCATCATCTCTTAAAGCCGATTCAGGCATCTTCCAGCGGTTGCGATTGACGACGGCTTCAACCATCTTACAGTCCGTGGAAAGAATTATCTTCAATCTGGAGGTGGATTGGTGTTGAGAAAAACCTGGAACAGATTTTCAAGATTTACCAGACGTAGCTTTTTGGCCAAAGCAACCATTTTGGCGGTCGGATGGAAATTGTCGCCTCTGCTGTCTGGGGAAAGGCTTTTTGCCGAGGAAAGCTCAGAGGTAGGAGTAATCAGGACCATGGACCGCAAGGAAGCGGTTCGCCGGGCGCTCCGGCTGACTCCCCCGCCGGACCTGACTGGAAAGAAAGTCCTGATCAAGCCGAATTTCAATACGGCTGATCCTGCGCCGGGGTCCACTCATAACGACACGCTGGCGACTTTGATTGACGAAATTTGGGAGCGAGGGGCTCGGGAAGTGATTATCGGCGAACGGAGCGGGCCGCCGGTAACCCAGGAAGTGATGCGGGAAAAGGGGATCTTTGAACTTGCCGAGGAAAAGGGCGTCCGGATCGTCAATTTCGACCTTTTGAAAGAGGATGAGCTGGTCCATTTTCAGGATGATCGGCTGCACTGGAAAGACGGCTTTCTCGTCCCCAAGGTGCTCTACGACGTGGATCACATCATTGCCGTCGGATGCTTGAAGACGCATCAGTTCAACGGCGTCTTCACCATGGCCCTCAAACTGGCCGTAGGCATCATCCCCAGGGAAGGCACCACCTATATGCGCGAACTGCACGGATCCCCCGACATGCGCAAGATGATCGCCGAAATCAACCTGGCCTACCGTCCGGATCTGTTCATCATCGACGGGGTGGAAGCGTTCACCAGCGGCGGTCCGGCTACCGGGCAGCGCGTCGATGCCGGAACGACCCTCTGCTCACGAGATCCGGTGGCCATTGATGCGGTGGGCGTGAGCATTCTCAAGCACTTGGGCTCGACACCCGGCATCATGAACATCCCGGTTTTTCAGCAAGAACAGATCGCCCGCGCCGCCGAGATCGGACTCGGAGCATCCGTTCCGGATCAGATTCGACTGGTGACCGATGAACCCGGGCAGGACAACCTGATCAAGGAGCTCGAAACAATCCTGCGCAGCTGATGTGGTGTGACAAATGATGGACATCTGATCCCATAAAAAAAGGGTGCCTGTGAAGGCACCCTTTTTTATTACGCAAAGTGAACAAGATGGGACTATCATAACCCATCCAGTCTCCTTTTCCTTTGTAATCTTTCAGCACATTCTGGGGATTCGCTTCATTCCGACCTGGATTCCCGCCTACGCGGGAATGACTTGTTTTCGATGCCGTCTCCGAATCAGTCATACCCGTGAAGGGCGGGTACCACTCGGTTTTTCTCGGATGAGCTGATTATACGTTTCCTTTCTACCCTGCGGCACCGCAACATTTTTTATGCTTCCGACCGCTGCCGCAGGGGCAGGGATCGTTGCGGCCGACCTTGGGTTGATCCCGGCGCACCGGCTGTTTGGCGGGGGCGGCCTCTTTTTCGGCTCCGGAGTATTGCAGCCGTTGCGGTTTTTCCTCGTGCTGGAACTGCTCCTCCCGGACGATGTTCAGCTTGAGATGGCAGAGATTGCGCAGGGTGTGTTCCTTGATCAGGTGCAGCATGGTCTGAAACAGCTCAAACCCTTCGCGCTTGTATTCCTGCTTGGGATCCTTCTGCCCGTAACCGCGCAGCCCGATGCCCTCGCGCAGGCCGTCCATGTTCAGCAGATGCTCCTTCCAGTCCCGGTCCAGGCTGTCCAGCAGGAAGTATCGGAGAATTTCCTGATAATGATGCCCGGCATCCGCCTTGAGGCGCTCCAGGACGGCATTGACCTGCTCCACGGCCCCATCCTCGTTCGGAAGCTTGTCGTCCGGCAGGGGATGGACCCGTCCCAAACCGAACACCTCTCCCAGCCGGCCGCGGACTTCCTGTCGGGCCTCTTCGTCCGGTTCCTTGCTCTTGAGGGGCGTGTAGATGTCTTCGACCAGATCTTCCACAAAGGCCTCGACCATTTCTTCGAGTTCCTTGTTGGCCATGATCTCCCGGCGCTGGGTGTAAATGACTTCGCGCTGCTGGTTCATCACGTTGTCGAAGTCCAGAAGCTGTTTGCGGATTTCGAAGTTGTGCGCTTCCACCTTGCGCTGCGCGTTCTCGATGGCCCTGGAAACCATGCGGTTTTCGATGGCCTCGCCTTCCTCGAGTCCCAGCCTGCCCATCAGTCCGGCAATCTTGTCCGAGCCGAACAAGCGCAACAGATCGTCGTCCAGCGCCAGGTAGAACCGTGAACTGCCCGGATCGCCCTGCCGGCCGCTGCGGCCGCGTAATTGGTTGTCGATGCGCCGGCTTTCGTGGCGCTCCGTGCCGATAATATGCAGACCGCCAAGATCAACCACGCCCTCGCCGAGCACGATGTCCGTGCCGCGGCCGGCCATGTTCGTGGCAATGGTCACCTGGCCGCGGTGGCCGGCTGAGGCCACGATCTCTGCCTCCTTCTCGTGATTTTTGGCGTTGAGCACGGAGTGCGGCACGTCGTGGCGCTTGAGCAGCTTGGAGACAATTTCCGATTTCTCGATGGACACGGTCCCGACAAGCACCGGCTGCCCTTTGACGTGCAGGTCGTGAATATCCTGGGCGATGGCCTTGTATTTGTCGTCCTGGCTCTTGTAGATCATGTCCGGGTGATCTTCCCGGACCATGGGTCTGTGGGTGGGAACGGCGGATACGTCCAGGTTGTAGATTTCCTTGAACTCCACGGCTTCCGTATCCGCGGTGCCGGTCATGCCTGCCAGCTTGTCGTACATCCGGAAATAGTTCTGAAAGGTGATGGAAGCCAAGGTCTGGTTTTCGGCCTGAATCTTGACGAACTCCTTGGCTTCCAAAGCCTGGTGCAGGCCGTCGCTGTACCGGCGTCCAGGCATTGTCCGTCCTGTGAACTCATCGACAATGACCACCTGCCCTTCATTGACAATGTAATCCACGTCGCGTTTGAAAATATGATGGGCCTTGAGCGCCTGCAAAATATGGTGCTGAAAACGGATATTCTTGGGATCGTAAAGATTTTCCAGACCGAGCAATTCCTCACATCGCCCCACGCCTTCTTCCGTGAGCAGAATGGCGCGCACTTTCTCGTCCACCGTGAAATCCCGCTCCTTTTGCAGCTTGGGGATCAGGGCGTTGATCTGCACGTACAGGCCGGTGGAATCCTCGGCCGGTCCGGAAATGATCAGCGGGGTCCGCGCCTCGTCGATCAGTATGGAGTCCACTTCGTCCACAATGGCAAAGAACAGGTCCCGCTGCACCAGATGCTGAATGTGGAATTTCATGTTGTCGCGGAGATAGTCGAAGCCGAACTCGTTGTTGGTCCCGTAGGTAACGTCGGCATTGTAAGATGCCTGTCGTTCCGGGTCGGTCAATCCGTGCAGGATGACACCTACATCAAGACCGAGAAAGCGATAAATCTGCCCCATCCATTCCGAGTCGCGTCGGGCCAGGTAGTCGTTCACCGTGACCACATGGACGCCTTTGCCGGCCAGGGCATTGAGCACCACCGGCAAGGTCGCGGCCAGCGTCTTTCCTTCACCAGTCTTCATTTCGGCAATCTTGCCATGGTGGAGAACAACTCCGCCGATCAACTGGGCGTCGAAGTGGCGCATCTGAAGAGCCCGCCAGGAGGCTTCACGGACCAGGGCGAACGTCTCCGGCAAAAGGTCGTCCAGCAACCGCCCATTGGCCACCTGTTCTTTCCATTCCCGGATCTTGACCGGAAAGTCGTCGTCGCGCAGCGCCCGCATCTGCTCTTCATGGCCATTGATCTTGGTCACCAATGGATTGAGCTTTTTTATGTACCGTTCGTTTTTTGAACCAATGACTTTTTTAATGATAAATTGAAACATGTATTCTCCCTGATTCATGCCAGGCTGGATCGCAAAGGCATTTCCGTATTTCGGTTCATGTATTTCATGAAATCGACATCTAAGCGTTGCGAGGCTTCACATGCGCATAAGCTCCAACCAGTGGGACACATCCGTTTTCGGCGGCGCCGTTGCCGAGAGTTGCAGGACGCATCCGCTGCAGCCGGAAACCACGTGCCCCAAGGCCTGAGGCTGCAAAGCGTCCCAGCACTGCGTTGCAACCTGAGTGGACAGCTCCGGAGCACTGAGCCGCATCACTCCTCCCATGCCGCAACAGGCGCCCTGTGCACCGGCGATGAAACGAGGCCCGAAAAGATCCCGCAAAAAGGCTTCATCCGGATCTGGATTTGGAGCGTGGCATGGTCGATGATACGTCAAACAAGCGTCCGTCAGCGGACGAAAATCGTGCGGATTCAGGTAACGGCTCAATGGCTGCACGGCCTTGGCCCAGGTCCGCCGTTCGTCTTCATCCGAGAACAAATCGGCTTTTTTTTCGTAATTCCGCAATGCCGTGGTGCACGTGGCGCAGATGGTCAGCAGCAACGGGCGACCCAAGTTGCGCCACAGCTCTACATTTTTAACGCACGCATCTGACCGCAAACCCGATAATCCTGCCTGACCCAGGGTAAAACCGCAACAATTCCAATCCGGAAAATCCTCCAGCCCCTGTCCCGCCGAGCCCATGATCCGTCCCGCGGCCTGAATCCACCAAGGTTTGGCATAGCGGGCCATGCAGCCTGGAAAAAGAACCGCGGGACTCGGCAAGAAACCATCTCCCGCACTTCTCCGGAACATTTCCATCTGTGGACGAGAGGCCAGAGCGTGCACCACCGAAGGCAGGGAGCCGGCGGTCGACCGGCCGGGAAGCAGTTTCGCACATCCGCCCAGCCACGGCCAAACATGTTTGGCATTGTTGATCCAGGCTCGCCAGACCCAGGCCTGCCACCCAGGATGCCCGGCTTTGATCCGCCGCAATGTTTCAGGTAGATTTCGCCCCTGTGGACAAACATCGGCACACCTTCCACAGCCCAGGCACAGCCCCAACAGCTTGCGGGCCGCGGCGGGATTGCCCAGGTTCCGCTCTTCCAGCGCTTCCTGGATCAGAAACGACTTTCCGCGAGGACTCAATTCCTCCCGTCCGGTCGCCTTGAACAGCGGACACGCCTCCAGGCATTTTCCGCAAAGAATGCAATCCCGGTCCCTATCCATCTCCAACGCCATCCCCAGGCATTATATCAATCATCATCAAAATCGAAATCGAAATCGCAATCGAAATCCAAATCGAAAAAAATCCCCCCGTAATACATCCCTCACAACGACCTGAAGCAGCTCAATACGCCTTCCCCGGATTCATGATCCCCTTGGGATCGAACGCCCTTTTGATCAAGGCGAACAATCCGCGTTCCACCGGGCCGACCTGACGTTCGAGATAACTTCGTTTGGTCAGTCCCAGGCCATGCTCTCCGGACAGGACTCCGCCAAGACGAAGTACGAGATTCAAAACTTCATCCCGGGCAAGGTCCGCATGACGGCGTTGCTCTTCGAGCTCCGCGTCGAACATGATATTGGTGTGGATATTGCCGTCTCCAAGATGCCCGAAGGTCAAAATAGGCAGGCCGTGGCTGCGTCCGATCTCGCGGATGCCCAGGATGCCTTCGACGACCTTGCTCCGCGGCAGGGTGACGTCCTCGCTGATCTTGTCCTTGCCCAGTCGAAACGAAGCCGGGTTGATCAACCGCCGAAACTCCCAAAGACGTTCCTCCGCATCCCCATCCCTGCCCACTTCGATAAATTGCGGGCTCTTGCTTTCCAAGGCCAGGCGCACCAGACGCAGTTCTTCCCGCAAACCTTCCGGGCGTCCGTCGCACTTGAGCAGCAGTACCGCCTTGGTTGAATCGCTCCAGGGCGGCGTTGCGATTTTCGCGACGCAGTCCAGAACATCCACCGGCATCAATTCCATGGCCACGGGTACGATTCCGGCCTGAAACACCGCCTGAGCGGCAGCCAGGGCATCAGCCAGGGATTTGAATCCAGCCATCAACGTCGCCTGGGCCGGAGGCAGCGGCAACAGCTTGAGCGTCAGCTTGGTGAAAAAAGCCAGGGTACCGGCCGATCCCACCAGCAGTCGGGTCAGGTCCAAGCCGACCACGTTCTTGTGGGTTCTGGAGCCGGTATGGATCATCTCCCCGCCGGGGAGCACGGCCTCAATGCCCAGGACATAATCCCTGGTCACACCGTATTTCAGAGCACGCATTCCGCCGGCGCAGGTGGACACATTGCCGCCAAGGGTGGAGAAACGGACGCTGGCCGGATCAGGAGGGTAATACAAACCGCGGGCTTGCAGGTCCGCCTGGAAAGCGGCGGTGATCAATCCGGGCTCGACCTCCGCCGTGAAATCCTCCTCCTGAATCTCCAGGGTCCGGTTCATGGCCAGACAGGAAACCACCACCCCCCCGCCCTGGGGGACGCAACCACCCACCACGTTGGTTCCCCGAGCACGGGGAAACAGAGGAACCTCCTCACGATGCGCCCAAGCCATCAATTCCCGCACCTGATCCACGGTTCGTGGACGCACCACGGCCCAGGGCAAAGAAAACCTGCGACTGGCATCCGTGCCGTAAATACAGGCGGCTTCCGGCGTGTCCAGATAGTCGTCTCCTGGAAAGATGCCCTGGAGAACGGTGCGTTGACTGGTTGTCAGGCTGGAGGAAGGCATTGAGGGGGAGGAGTTGGCGGATTTGAGATTTGAGATTTCAGATTTCAGATTTCAGATTTTTTGAGAATACACTTAGAAGCGGATCCGGAAGTCGGGATCGAGATTGAGGCAGTCGCCGGGAGCTGGAACTGGCTGCCCTCATCTCTCCCGAGCCAAGTCGCGTTCAATGGCGCGGCTTTTGAGATCTTCGCGCTTGTCATGATATTTCTTGCCCTTTGCCAGACCGATCTCGATCTTGGCCCTGCCAGCCTTCCAGTACATCTTCAGGGGGACCACGGTCAGGCCTTTCTGACCGATCTTGGCGCTCCAGGCATCGATCTGGTGGCGATGCAGGAGGAGCTTACGAGGTCTTTCCGGCTCATGGCCGGTGTGCACCGCATGGGCATAGGGGGCGATGTGCACTCCCACCAGAACGGCTTCTCCGCTTGTAAATCGAACATACCCGTCCTTAAAGCTGACCTTCCCGTCCCGCAGCGACTTCACTTCCGACCCCATCAGCGCCAAACCGGCTTCCAGGGTGTCCAGGATCTCGTATTCATGCCGCGCCTTTTTATTGGAGGCGATCAGGCGGGTTCCTTCCGGTTTCATCAATATCCCTCATCCAGCAGGGAGGAGTAAAACATCAGTTCATTGGGATGGCGGCGGAAAATGCTGTCTTTGACCAGCTTGTTGTTCCGGCCCACGGTCTTGCTGGCCAGGACTTCCTTGAGCAGGGTCTTGCATTCTTCCATGGTAGCCTGTCGCACAATATGCTTGATTACGGGCATGGCCTGGGGATTCATGCTCAGGCAGTCCACATGCATGCCCATCAGCACGGGAATGCAGTACGGATCCGCGGCCATTTCCCCGCAGATGCTCACTTCGATGCCGGCCCGGTGGCCGGCATCCACGACATACTTGATCATCCGCACCAGGGCCGGGTGCAGCGGCTGGTAAAGATACGAGACGTACGAATTGGTCCGGTCGATGCCCAGACTGTACTGGATCAGATCATTGGTGCCGATGCTGAAGAAGTCCACTTCCGTGGCCAGAATATCCGCGGTGATCATGGCCGAAGGCAGTTCGATCATCATCCCCACGGGCATCTCCGGATTGTACTTCAGCCCTTGCTTTTTCAACTCCATTTGCACGCTGTTGAAAACGGCCTTGATCTGGCGAAGTTCGCCCAGCCCGGAAACCATGGGGAACATCAGCGAGATATTCTCGTGCAGGCTGGCCCGCAGAATGGCTCGCAACTGCACGCGAAACAGATCCGCATGGTGCAGGCAGAAACGCACGCCCCGCAAACCCAGGGCCGGATTGGCTTCATCCAGGCCGCCAAAGTGGTGCATGAACTTGTCCGCCCCCACATCCAGGGTGCGCAGCACGACCTTGCCCGGAAACATGATCGAGGCCAGATCCTGGTATTCCTCCAGCAACTGTTCCTCGTCGGGCAATTTGACCCGGTTCAGGTAGGAATACTCGGTGCGGTACAAGCCGACCCCTTCGCCGCCGTTGCCCAGCACCGAGGAGACCTCTTCCAGAAGCTCGATGTTGGCAAATACTTTGACCCGGTAGCCGTCGATGGTTTCCGCGGGCAGGTGGCTGGAACGGTTGATGCCGGCCTGATATTGTTCGAACTGGTATTTCAGGTCCGTGAAACCGGCCAGTTCTTCCTCATCCGGATCGATGATGATCCGCCCCTGCAACCCGTCAATGATGATGACCTCGCCGTCACGAATGGTTTCCTCGAGATCGGCGACGCCCACGATGGCTGGGATTTGCATGGCCCGGGCCAGAATGCCGGTATGGGAGGTCTTGCCGCCGGTGACCGTGGCAAAAGCCATGATCTTGCCCACTTCCAGTTCTACCGTATCAGCGGGACTCAGATCATGGGCCAGCAGGATGATCCTGGTGGTGATGGAATGCAGGTTGTTGCCGGATTCGCCGAGCAGATGCTGCTGAACCCTGCCGGCCACGAGGCGTACGTCCTGAATCCGCTCGCGAATATAAGAATCCTCGATGCTGTGAAAAACCGCTTCAATGTCCGCGACCGCCTTCTCCAGTCCCCATTCCGCGTTGAGATGCATCCTTTGGATGTAGTCCTTGGAGGACTCCAACAGTTTCGGATCCTGGAGCATCATGATGTGCGAGTCGATGATCCGGGCATGCTCCAGAAGTTCGGCGGGAACCCGCAACTGGATGTCCTCGAGTTCGGCCAGCGCCTGCGCAAAGGCCTGCTCAACTCGTTGGATCTCGGACGACACGTCGCGATCCGGAATGTTATGGCGCGGAATATTGCGGGATCTGCCGCGATTCAGAAAAAAGGCCTTCCCCAAAGCCACGCCTGTGGAAACGGGAATCCCCTGGAGAACTTGCCTTGCCACTAGCGCTCCTCTTCAAAGCGATTCACAAACAGCAACTCAAGCTGCTCCAAAGCAGCCTGAGCATCTTCGCCTTGAGCTTTCAGTTCCACGACACATCCGGGCCCAAGGGCCAATGTCAGCAGATCAAGAATACTTTTGGCATCCACTTCCTGTTCCGCGGTGAGCAATGTGATCCGAGAAGAGTATTTCTGGGCCTCTCGGGCTAAGCGGGCAGCAGGGCGGGCATGCAAACCCTGCTCGTTGGCCACAAAGACCTTTCGACTGACAAAATCAACAGTTTCCATGCATCACGCAACCTGATTGGCGGTCGGGAAAAAACCTATTCAAGAAATATTCAGAACCAAATGATCGATGCGGCCCAATAACCGGCAAAGGCCAGGAGGAACCAGTTTCGAGACAGACGTAAATAAAATGCCGAAATGGCGGCCAGCACAACGACGCCGGTCCAGGGAGCCCACATCCAGTCGGAGCCGAGCCCGGGCCAAAGTTGCATCCAGATCAAAACCAGAAGTCCGGCGTTGAGCAGCTTGATTCGCTGCCCCCAGTTGATCAGGTCCCACCGTTTGAGTCGACTCAAAAAACCGATTCCATCACGGAATCCGCCGATAAACGTCATCACCTTGAATACCTGCAAACTCAAAAAACAACTCGCAAGCCAGAGCCAGGCCAATACCACCCAGCCGTTTACGAGGAGCATGACCAGAACAAGGGACCAAAAGACAAGGACCCCTCCTCCAAAAAAAGAGTCGCCAAGTGCCGAGAGTGTGTAGGTCGTCGTGTTCTTTACGCGCTGCAGCATGGGTGCCGGCAATATGCCGCGGGAGATATCCCGCTCCAGGGACAAAAAAATCCCCGCCAGCAATGGCGTCCAGAAGGGGTGGGTATTGTAATGTTGCAGGGAACGCCGTCGGGCTTTCTGCAGTTCCTTGGCATCCGGATGGATCACTTTCAGCCCCGGTTCCAGGATCATGGCCAATCCGACATTCTGCATGCCCCGGGTATTGAAGTTCGCTCCCACGAGATAACAGCGCAGAAACGTCCGCAGCATGAGCCGAAAGCTCAGTGCAGGATTCTTCTCCGAAGATGTCATGTGCCTCTCGATCCGGGATTGGCTTTGGAGATGGAAATCAGCCGGGCATAGACCTCTTTGGAGGTCCAGCCGCGGGTTCGGGCCGCGATTCTGGAAGCCACATCTCTTGGCGTGCCGCTGTGCATTTCTTCCAAAAGCATTCGGTCCATATCTTCTTCCAGTGTCTTCACGGAAAACTCCGGCGGGCCGATAATGACCGTCACTTCCCCGCGAGGATCCCATCGCATGTCCTGATGCGTTTCCAAACGGCCCAGAATAAACTCCTCGTGTTCCTTGGTCAATTCGCGAGCGACACAGATTTCCCGGGGACCCAGACAATCCAGAGCAACGCCCAGCGTCGCGGGCAAGCGTGAATTGCGCTCGAAAAAAACAAGCGTGGTCGTCATTTCGGCCCATGTCAGGAACAACCGCTTCTGCTCACCGGTTTGTCTCGGCAGGAATCCCAGAAACGAGAACGGAGATGGAGGGAGACCGGAAGCGCTCAAAGCGGCAACCGGCGCGCAAGGTCCCGGAACGGGTGTGACGACGTATCCCTCATTGCGGCAAGCCCGCACCAAGCGATACCCGGGATCACCGATGAGCGGCGTACCGGCATCCGAGATCAAAGCCACATTGCGGCCCTGCTCAAGAGCATTCAAGACCGCGGGAATGCGCTCATTCTCATTATGCTCAAAAAAACTGCGCAACGTCCCGCGTTGCGCAACGTCGTGGCGTTGAAAAAACAGTCCGGCCCGCCGGGTGTCCTCGGCCAGAATCAAGTCGGCTTCCTGCAACACCTGTCTGGCCCTGGGCGTGAAGTCACCAGGGTTGCCAAGGGTTACGGCCACGACCCACAGTCGGGGGAAAGGAAAAGGCATCGGGAATGTGCTCCAGTCTGAGCCCCTGGGCATTATGCACCACCGCGACCAGATCGAAACGGCACGGCTTTTCCCACCAGTCATGTCGGCTGAGAAAAAAGCTTGCCGCCCGGGCCACTTTGGCGATCTTGGCCTGATTCACGCTCTGTGCCGGCGTGGAAAGGGATCGCGCGGCACGAGTGCGGACCTCGACAAACACGAGGACTTCGCCGTCCAGGCAGATCACGTCCACCTCACCGGACTTGCACCGAAAATTGCGTTCCAGAATCTGGTAATTCAATTCCTTGAGGAAGAGAACCGCGGCATCCTCACCGGCATGCCCGCACTTCAGATGCCCGGCAGCCACTGACGCTCCTGGCGTGAACAGTGTGTCTCCTCAACGCGAACGCCCTTGAAGGTCAATCGGTGCGTGGGCGAAGGACCGAGTCGACGCAAGGCCTCCAGGTGCAGCGCCGTGGCATAGCCCTTGTGGCGGGCCAGATCATAGCCGGGGTAACGCCGATCCAGGGATGTCAGTAACTTGTCGCGAAAGGGTTTTGCCAGAATAGAGGCGGCGGAGACGGCGGGAATGGTTTCATCCGCCTTGATGATTGCCTGCTGGGGAGTATCGAGGGGAATTTTGTGCGGACCGTCCACGATCAAGGCGTCCGGGCGAATCTTCAAGGCCAGCACGGCCCGGCACATGGCCCGCAACGAGGCGCGAAGAATGTTCAGGGTCTCGATCTCCCGAGGCCAGGCAACACCCACCGACCACGCCACTGCCTGCTCGCGGATGGCTTTAGCCAAGAGCACGCGCAGTTCAGAGCGGACCTTCTTGGAATCGGTCAGACCGGGCAATGAATACGATTCCGGAAGGATCACCGCCGCGGCCACGACAGGGCCGGCCAGGCAACCCCGGCCGGCCTCGTCCAAACCTGCAACCTGGCCGATGCGGCGGAGATTTTCTCCGCCCACCATGTTCGCGGGACCTAGTTGTCCCAGGAATTCTTGGACTTGATCCGGCTGGCCTTGCCCCGGAGCTTGCGCAGGTAAAAAATGCGGCTGCGTCGGACCTTGCCTTCGCTGAGAACTTCTACACGCTCGATAAACGGAGAATGCAGGGGAAAAATACGCTCCACCCCGACGCCGTCGGACATTTTCCGGACGGTGAATGTTGCATCGGTGGTACCGCGATGCCGACAGAGGACCACGCCCTGGAACATCTGGATCCGTTCCTTGTCGCCTTCAATGATCCGGACATGCACCTTGACGGTATCCCCGGCCTTGAAGGACGGGATGTCCATGCGCATTTGCGAATATTCAATCTTTTTCATTACATCCATGACCTGCTCTCCTTATGAATCATGCAAATGATATCTGCTCCAACCGCGGCTCGAACCTGAGGCCGAGGCTGGAAACATGCGTATAGGTGACCCGGAGCATGCAAGACGCACATCCGGAATTTCGCTTATCCATCATCTCCCAGCACCCTGTCCACGATGATGGCCGCGGCAGCGCGCACGGAAAGATGGTTGTAGTCACTAAAATAACGGATCGGGCGCAATGCTCCGGAACACATATTCAGGACTTCCGGGGCCAGTCCGTATCCGGTTCCCAGAACAAGAAGAACCGGCTCATCGTCCAAAAGTCGTCGTACTTGCGGAAAGGTCAGTTCGCCCAACCCCTGCGCTGATGTCGCCACCAGGGTCGGGGATTTCCCGCATTGACGGGCAATATCCTCGACAGCCTGCTCAAGATTGTCCACGATGCGCACAAGACTGAGCGCGGATCCGCGATCCGGATTGGCGGATTGACCGGGCCCGCTCAACCAATGCCCCAGAAGGCGTGTTCCGAGACGTTGCTGGTCCTGCAGCGGCGTGCAAATATAATAGCCGCCCATCCCGTATGTGCGAGAAACGCGTGCAATATCGTGGATGTCCAGGTTTGTCAAAGAAACCGTCCCGCATTGACCAAACTTGTTCAATACCGGGGCGTGGACCAGGGCGATGTAGCAATTTTTGGCGATGCGACGCCGCTGGTTGTTCATGGAGCGCAGGAGTTTAGCGTCTTTAGGAGCAAGCGTTGCACCCGCCAGCAAGTCCGGCCGATGCTCCAACGTGGTCAGCAAAGCCATTTCCCGCCGCCAGGCCGCTATCCGGGCATGATCCCCGGACAGCAGAATCTCCGGCACTTCCTGGCCCTCGAAAACTTCGGGCCGTGAATAATGGGGATATTCCAGTACGCCCTGGACGAAACTTTCCTCTTCAAAGGACTCACCATGCCCCATGAATCCGGGCAGCAGTCGAGATACCGCCTCCAGCACATGCAGGGCCGGGGTTTCGCCTCCGTTGAGCACCACATTGCCCACGCTGACCTTTTCCACTGGAAACAACTGCTCCAACCGGGCGTCGATCCCTTCATACCGGCCGCAGATCAGAGTAATTGTCTGTTCTTGGGCCAGGGAAGACGCCAGATCGTGATCCAGGGAGCGGCCCTTCGGGCAGAGCATGAGCATCCGTCCGGCCGGCTCGAGGGAGCGCAAGGCGGCGGTCAAAGGCGGCAAGGTCATGACCATTCCCGGTCCTCCGCCGTATGGCCGGTCGTCCACGCTGCGATGGCGATCCGTGGCGTAGTCCCTGGGGTTGATCAGCCGAACCCGGACCATCTCCTGATCCAGGGCTTTGCCGAGCAAGCCGCACTGTAGCGCCGAAGAAAAAAACTCCGGAAAAAGAGTGACAATGTTGAATTGCATGTTGGAAGCGCAGAATTTGGAGATACGGAATCGGAAGGTATCGTGGGAATCAGGAAACCAAGCGATTCCTGAGTGCAGAAACCGGGCTCAGCTGGGCAACTGTCCACCCAGGTAGAGTTCCAGCAACCCCGGCGGAGGATCGATTCGGATAATTTTCCCTTCCATGTCGACATCCAAGATGAAATCCTGGTGGGCCGGAAAGAGGACTTCCTGAGCGGAATCAGTGGTTATCGTCCAGACCTCCTGCCCGGTGCCGGCGTCCACATTTGTAATCCGGCCCAGAAAAACTCCGGAAGGCAGATGCACCGTGATGCCCAGCAGTTCCTCAATATAAATCTCGTCAGCCGAACGCTTCGGCAAGTCTTCGGATCGGACCAAAAACTGTGCTCCCCGCATCCCGTCCACCTGATCTCGCCCAGAAACATGCTCCAGCCGCATCAAAAGGCGGTCGTTGTGCATTCTCCATGACGCCACCTTGACCGGGCGAGCAGGAGCATCCGCTCCATGACGCAGATAGAGCAGCGGAACACTGGCAAAAAAATCAGGGGAGTCCACATGTGTCTTGACACTGAACTCCCCTGTCAAACCGTGGGGCTTTATCACTTCACCAACGAGGATCAGCGACCGTTCGGCCATTTGATTTCCATTCTATTCAAGTATTTCCAGCACGATCCGTTTGTCGGCCTTGGCGGCGGCCGCGGTCAAAATCGTCCGCAACGCTTTGGCGGTGCGTCCTTGCTTGCCGATGACCTTGCCCAGATCTTCCTTGGCAACACGCAACTCAAGAACCGAGGACTGTTCGCCTTCAACCAGGGAAACCTGAACGGAGTCCGGATGATCAACCAGTGAGGTGGCGATATATTCGATGAGTTCTTTCATGGCTTCTGCCTCCGGATTGCGAAAATCAGCCGCATCGGAGAGCTTTGAAGTTTCTTGAACCTTTTGACGAATCCTGCCTGAGAAGCAAGAAGAACTTCAGACACTAGGCCTGCGTCTCGTTGTAGCCGGCCTTTCTCAACAGCGAACGTACCGTGTCGGAAGGCTTGGCGCCCTTGGCCATCCAGTCCCGTACCTTGTCGGTATCGATCTTGATTTCGTTGGGCTCTTTCATGGGGTTGTAGTATCCAAGAAAATCCAAAGCGCGACCGTCACGGCGGGTTTCGCTGTTCACGGCCACCAGGCGGTAGAAAGGTTTCTTTTTGGAGCCCATCCGGGTCAATCTGATTTTCATTGCCATTGCTGCGTTCCTCGCTTCATTTTACGTTCAAAAAAATGTTTTTGGGGGGATTAACGGCGTTTCTTTTTCCGCCGTTCCTTTTTCTTCCTGGGCATGACCGGCGGCAGGCCGGGGCTGGTCGGCGCCTTCAAGGCGCCGGGACCGGCGGTCATCACTTTCTTCATCATTTTCTGCATTTGCTCAAAATTTCTGAGCAGAACATTCACGTCCTGCACTTTCACTCCGCTGCCCTTGGCCACCCGCATCTTGCGGCTGGCATTCATCAGTTTGGGCGATTTGCGTTCCGCCGGAGTCATGGAATTGATGATCGCTTCCATGCGGCTCATCTCCTTCTCCGGCATCTTCATTTCTCCCATCTGCTTGCGCAAGTCGCCCATTCCGGGAATGAGCTTGAGCATGCCCTCCAGGGAACCGAGCTTGCGCAGCCGTCGCATCTGGGTGCGAAAATCGTCCAGGTTGAATTCGGCCTTCTGCATCTTCTTCTGCAGTTCCTCGGCCTCGGCCTGATCGATGGAACCCTGGGCCTTTTCGATCAGCGAGAGAATGTCGCCCATGCCGAGGATTCGCGAAGCCACGCGGTCCGGATGAAAGACTTCCAGATCACTCACTTTCTCGCCCATGCCGACAAACTTGATGGGCTTTCCGGTAACGGACTTGATGGACAGGGCCGCGCCGCCCCGGGCGTCGCCTTCCATCTTGGTCAGAACAATACCGGTAAGATCCAGGAGTTCGTCGAACTTGACCGCCACGTTGACCGCATCCTGCCCGGTCATGGCATCGGCCACGAAGAGGATTTCCTGCGGTCCGGCAGCCGCCTTGATGGCGACCAGCTCCTCCATCAGGAGTTCGTCAATGTGCAGCCGCCCGGCGGTATCGACGAGAAGCACGTCCAGTCCCTTGCGGACCGCCTCTTCCCGGGCTTGCATGCAGATGTCCACGGGCTTCATCTCGGGAGTGGAGGCGAAAGCCGGAACGCCCAGCTGTCCGGCCAACGTGTGCAACTGATCGATGGCCGCGGGACGATAGACGTCGGCGGGGACAAGGTAGGGGCTGCGCTTCATGCGCCGCAGATGCAGAGCCAACTTGGCCGCGGTGGTCGTTTTTCCCGAGCCCTGCAAGCCTACCAGCATGATGATCGCCGGGGTTTTGCCCTGCAGCTGCAGACCGAGATGTTCGCCGCCCAGCAGTTCGACCATTTCGTCGTGAACGATCTTGACCACCTGCTGCCCGGGGGTCAGGCTTCCCAGGACGTCCTGGCCCATGGCCCGATCCCGGACCCGGTCCACAAAATCCTTGACCACCTTGAAATTAACGTCCGCTTCCAGCAGGGCAAGGCGTACTTCGCGCAGACCTTCCTGAACGCTCTTCTCATCCAAACGGCCGTGGCCGCGGATTTTTTTGAAAACGGACTGAAGTCGATCCGCTAAGCTGTCGAACATGGGATATCCAAATGAGGATTCGAAAAACAATGCGAAAACGTAACCAATTATCGAAGAGCCGTGTTCGAGTCAACACTGCATTCATGAATTGCGCCGGAACACGCCTTTGCCGAATGTGCAAAATCGCGCGAAATTGAATATATTCACATTGATTTTAGCTTGCAAAAAATCGTTTTTTTTGGGAAGGTCCCGGCACAAGAAAACCTGAACCTCTCTGCACTTCTACCCTGCCCGGCTCGATCCGAAAGGAATGGGTGACATCCAGGATTCAGGTTTGCAATTCATCCGTCAAGCATAAGGTCTTCACCCTTTACACCCATTCGGAGGAATTTCATGCTCAAGTCTCAATCTTTATCGTTCAGCCGCTCCATTGTTTTTCTGGCAGTGCTTCTGGCCATGGTTTTGGTCATGTCCACCGCGGCTTCCGCCAAAACACCCGTTCGTTTTACGTTGGACTGGAGATTCGAGGGACCGATTGCGCCGTACCTCCTGGCGGAAGCCAAAGGCTACTTCGCCGATGAAGGTCTGAACGTGACCATCGATTCCGGCAGCGGCTCCGCGGGAGCCGTAAACCGCGTTGCTACCGGCGCCTATGATGTCGGGTTCGCCGACATCAACGCCATGATCGAGTTCAACGTGAACAATCCGGACCAGGCCCTCAAAGCCGTGTTCATGGTCTACGACCATCCGCCCTTCGCCATCTTTGCCAAGAAGGAAAGCGGAATTGCGACTCCTACCGACTTGGCCGGCAAAACACTTGGCGCCCCGGTTTTCGATTCCCCGCGCAAGACGTTCTCCGCCTTCACCGCAGCCACGGGTCTTGACGAAGCCTCGGTCACCTGGATGTCCATGGATCCTCCCCTGCGTGAACCCATGCTGCTCAGAGGGCAGGTGGACGCCATCTCCGGATTCTACTTCACCAGCCTGCTCAACCTGGACAATCTCGGCATTCCCGCGGACGATCTCGTCGTATTTCGTTATGCCGACTACGGCGTTCAGCTTTATGGCAACGCCATAGTCGTCTCCCCGCAAATGCTGGCGCAGCCCGAAGTGGTCAAGGGTTTTCTGCGTGCCGTTACCAAGGGCTGGGCGGACACATTGCAAGATCCGGCCGCGGCCATCGCCTACGTCCGGCAGCGTGACGGGCTGATTGACGTCGACCTGGAACTGCGGCGTCTGAACCTGGCCATCGAGACCAGCGTGGCCACGGAAAGCGCCAAGGCCAACGGCATCGGCGCAGTGGACGAAGAACGCCTGGCCAAGGCCATCGACGAAGTGGTTCATGCCTTCAATCTGCCCAGCACGCCTGCGCCGGAAGCGATTTTCGACAGCTCTTTCCTGCCTGAGAAAGAAGCACGGATGATCTTCTAACCCATGCATTCCATTAAGCGGACCGACCGCCGTCCTCTTCGCCGCAGCATGGAGCACGGCGCATGAGCGATTATTTTGTCGAGATCGACAATGTCGATCTCGCGTACAACGAGGATGACGAAAGCCTTGCGGTTCAGGGGTTGAATCTGAACATCAGGCAGGGCGAGTTCGTGGCCGTGGTCGGTCCGTCCGGGTGCGGGAAATCAACTCTGCTCAAGCTGGTCACCGGTCTCAAGCCGCCCACCCGCGGCAGCGTCACGGTGGACGGCAAGCATGTAGCCGGCACCCTTTCCTTCGTGGGCATGGCCTTTCAGAACCCAACGCTTCTGCCCTGGCGCAACACCTTGCGCAATATCATGCTCCCCCTGGAAATCGTCGAGCCGCATCGCGGCAATCTACGCAGCCAGAAGGCAGCGTACCTGGAACGGGCCAGGCAGCTGTTACGGACAGTGGGCCTGGGCGCCCATGAAGCCAAACATCCCTGGGAACTCTCCGGCGGCATGCAGCAGCGAGCCAACCTTTGCCGGGCCTTAATCCACGATCCCAGACTGCTCATGCTCGACGAACCCTTCGGCGCCCTGGACGCCTTTACCCGTGAGGAACTTTGGTGCGTGCTGGCCGAGTTGCGCCGGGAAAAGAAGCTGACCGTCGTCCTGGTAACCCACGATCTGCGGGAAGCCGTTTTTCTGGCGGATACGGTGCACGTCATGAGCAGCCGCCCGGGCCGCATCGTGCACAGCCGCCACGTGGATCTGCCCAGGCCGCGGGCTCTGGACGTCTGTTACGAACCCGCATTTGTGGAGATCGTCCACGAGTTGCGCGGCCACATTGAACGGGTTCGCTGCGTCGACACATTCGGAGGCATTGATGATTCTGTCGCGTAAGAACCTGGAACGGTATTCGCCGCTCATCGTCACCATTATCATGTTCGCGGCCTGGGAGGCAGTGGCGCGTTTAGCCCGCATTCCCAGCTACATCCTGCCGCCGCCCAGCGAAGCCATGATGGCCGGTTACGAGTTCGCCGGCCCCATCACCACCCATGCCCTGCAGACGCTCTATACCACCCTGGCCGGCTTCGCCCTGGCCGTGATCTTCGGCATGCTCGTGGGGGTGATCATCGGCTCATCCAAACTCCTGTACCGGGCTTTCTATCCGATCCTGATCGGCTTCAACTCCGTGCCCAAGGTGGCCCTGGTGCCCCTACTGGTGATCTGGTTCGGCATCGGTACGACGCCTGCCATCATCACCGCATTTCTGATCTCCTTCTTTCCGGTGGTGGTCAATGTGGCCACGGGTCTGGCGACCATCGAGCCGGAGCTTGAGGACGTCCTTCGGGTCCTGGGCGCTTCCAAGGCGACGATTCTGCTGAAGGTCGGCATTCCCAATTCTCTGCCCTATTTCTTCGCCTCCCTGAAAATCGCCATAACTTTGGCCTTTGTGGGTTCGGTCATCTCCGAGACCGTGGCCTCCAACGCCGGCATCGGCTACCTGATGATGTCCGCCAGCTCCCGGTTCAACGTCCCTCTGGTTTTTGCTGGGCTGATCGTCATCGCGGCCATGGGCATCGGCATGTACGCCCTCTTCGCCGCCCTGGAAAACCGAACCACATCCTGGGCCTTCCGCCGCTGATTTCCCAATCGAATCGCAATCGCAATCGATAACCCTCAACACCAAAGCGTCGGCATTTCCACCCAAAGCAAGCATATTCTATCACCCATACAACTGACGCCAATAAAAAGATTGGAAACAATGCACGACGCGCAGCATATTCCCTTCCCTCAAGGCCCCTATGTCACCGGAGCCGTCTGCCAGGTCTGCGGACGGAGCATCGCACCGGGCGAGATCAGTCTCAGCAGCCTGACCTGCCCATGTTCCGGAGACAACGGGATATTGGACATCCGGTATGACTATGAGGCAGCCCGGCCGCTCTTTACCCCGGCCTCCCTTGCTGCCGGACCACGGACGATGTGGCGCTACCGGGCGCTGCTCCCCCTGCCCGATGCGGCTGACGTTCCTCCGCTGGCCACTGGCTTCACACCTTTGTACGAATCACCACGTCTGGCCAAATTGCTCGGAGTAGCCCGGGTACTCGTCAAGGACGATACCCGCCAGCCCACAGCCTCGCTCAAAGACCGGGCCAGCGCCCTGGCCACGTCCCAGGCCAAGGTTATGGGTCTGACCACCTTGGCCTGCGCCAGCACGGGCAACGCCGCCGCGGCTCTCGCCGGCATGGCCGCGTCCATGGAACTGACCTGCGTCATCTTCGTTCCGGCCTCGGCACCCCAGGCCAAGGTGGCCCAGCTGCTGGCCTTTGGAGCCCGGGTCTTCACGGTGGACGGCAGCTACGACGACGCCTTTGAGCTGTGCATGGCCGCCTGCCGCGTTCGTCCCTGGTACAACCGCAACACCGCTACCAATCCATTTATGACCGAAGGCAAAAAGACGGTCGCCTTCGAAATTGCCGAACAGTCCGAATGGAGCATTCCTGACCGCGTCTTTGTGGGCGTGGGCGACGGCTGCATCATTGGCGGGCTGCACAAGGGCTTTGCCGACCTGACGAGCCTCGGCATGACGGCCCGTCTGCCCCGCCTCATGGGCGTGCAGGCCGCGGGCAGCGACTTCCTGTACCAGGCCTGGCGCAACAACGAGAATGTCCTGACCAAGCCGGCCATCCAGGCCCGCACCGTGGCCGATTCCATCTCCGCCGGACTGCCCCGGGATCGCATCAAGGCCCTGCGCGCCGTGCGGGAAACCGGCGGCGCCTATCTGCGCGTGGAGGATGATTCCATCCTCCAGGCCATTCCCCTCCTGGCCCGAAGCACCGGCGTATTCGCTGAACCGGCTGGCGCTGCGGCTTTGGCCGGAGCCCTGACCGCGGCCCAAGTCGGAGCTCTCTCCCCGGACGAAACCATCTGCCTGCTGATCACCGGCTCCGGCCTGAAGGACGTGGCTTCGGCCATCCAGGCCTGCACCGGAGAAAATCTCGCTCCTGTCCCTATTCCCCCAGGCTCACGCGGTCTGGAGCGTGTTCTCGATACTTTGCCCTCGGAATAGCGGTTTGCCGCAGCAGATCACCGCACGAAAGGGCTGGCCGCCTTGATTACCGAGACCAGCTTTAACAGTGTTTTGAAAAAATCCCGATACCGCAGGCTGTTCAAAAACCCCGATTGCAAGGCGCAAAGAAAAGTTCACACCCTCACGTATTTAGTCATACGTAAGGATGTGAACTTTTCGCAGCAACCTAGCGGCTGGGATTTTTCAACAGCCTGTTAACAGATCTCAAACTCTGAAGGAGTCCAGGGCGGCGTTGAACGTGACGCTGGGCCGCATGGCGGCGTTCGCCGGTCCGTCTTCAGGACGGTAGTATCCGACGATGTCCACGGGCCGGCCTTGGGCCGCCAGCAATTCTTCGGCGATGCGACCTTCGTTCTGTTCCAGGGCCGCTGCCAGGGGGACAAATATCGCCTGCAGTTCCGGGTCCTCCTGCTGCCGGGCCAATTCCTGAGCCCAGTACAGGGCCAGATAAAAATGGCTGCCCCGGGTGTCGATCTCGCCGCATTTGCGTGATGGGGACTTGTTGCTTTCCAGAAAGCGGCCGTTGGCCCGGTCCAGGGTGTCCGCCAGGATCTTGGCCCTGGAGTTGTTCGCGGTGATTGCCAGATGTTCCAGAGAGGCGGCCAGTGCCAGGAATTCGCCCAGAGAGTCCCAGCGCAGATGGCCTTCGGCCAGGAACTGCTGGACATGCTTGGGGGCGGATCCGCCGGCCCCGGTCTCGAAAAGGCCGCCGCCGTTGATCAGCGGAACGATGGACAGCATTTTCGCGCTGGTGCCCACTTCCAGGATTGGGAACAGGTCCGTGAGATAGTCGCGGAGCACGTTTCCGGTCACCGAGATGGTGTTCTCTCCGGCCCGCATCCGTTCCACGCTGAACCTGGCGGCTGTTGTCGGAGCCATGATCCGGATGTCCAGATCCGCCGTGTCGTGCTTAGACAGGTATTTCCGGACCTTGGCGAGGAGTTCACGGTCGTGAGGCCGCTGATCGTCCAGCCAGAAAATCGCGGGCCAGCCGGTTGCCCTGGCCCGGCTCACGGCCAGCTTGACCCAGTCGAGGATGGGTTCGTCCTTGGTCAGGCAGGCCCGCCAGATGTCTCCTTGCTCCACTTCCTGCTCCAGCAGGATCTCTCCATTCGCGTCAATAATCCGGATGACCCCGTCTCCGGGCGCCGGAAAGGTCTTGTCGTGGCTTCCATACTCCTCGGCCTTCCGGGCCATCAGCCCGACGTTGGGCACCGTGCCCATGCTCTTGGGATCGTAGGCTCCATGGGCTTTGCAGTCATCGATCACCGCCTGATAAACGCCGGCGTAGCTGCTGTCCGGTATGACGAATTTGGTGTCGCGCAACTTGCCCTCCGGCCCCCACATCCGACCCGAGGACTTGATCGCAGCAGGCATGGATGCGTCGATGATCACGTCGCTGGGCACGTGCAGGTTGGTAATCCCCTTGTCCGAGTCGACCATGGCAAGTTTCGGCCCCCTGGCCAGAGATTCCCGAATATCCGCCTCGACGACCAAACGCTGCTCTTCAGGAAGCGTGGCCACCTTGGCGAACAGGTCGCCCAGGCCGTTGTTGGGATCAACACGCAACGCCTGGAAAGTCTCGGCGTGCTTTTCAAAGACGTCCTCAAAAAACACCGCAACAACATGGCCGAAGATCACCGGATCCGAAACCTTCATCATCGTGGCCTTGAGATGCAGAGAAAACAGCAGGTCCTGCTCGCGGGCATCGGCGATCTGTTCCGCGATAAATGCCCGCAAGGCCCGGCGTCGCATCACCGCGGCGTCCAGAATGTCGCCGGCAGTCAGCGCAACACCTTCCTTCAGGATTTCGGTCCGGCCGTCCCGGGCCTGGAACTCAATCCGGGCCTTCCCCGCCGTGGCATCGGCGACAGTGACCGATCGTTCGCTGGACCGCAGATCGCCGTCCTGCATCGTGGCCACATGGGATCGAGAATCCTTGGACCACTCGCCCATGGCGTGAGGATGCTTCCGGGCGTAGTTCTTGACCGAGTCCGGCGCGCGGCGATCCGAATTGCCCTCGCGCAGCACCGGATTCACCGCGCTGCCCTTGACCGAGTCGTACACGGTTTTGACCCGCTGCTCTTCAGCTGTTTTCGGCTCTTCCGGGTAATCCGGCAGATCATAGCCCTTGCCCTGCAACTCCTTGATCGCGGCCTTGAGTTGAGGAACCGACGCGCTGATGTTCGGCAGCTTGATAATATTGGCATCTGGTTGGCGGACCAACTCGCCCAGCTCGACCAGATCGTCCGGCACGCGCTGCTCAACGGTGAGCCGCTCCGGGAACTTGGCGATGATTCTCCCGGCCAAGGATATGTCCCGTGTTTCCACGGCGATTCCGGCCGCCCCGGCATAGGCCGCGACCACGGGCAGAAAGGAACGCGTCGCCAACGCCGGGGCCTCGTCCACAATGGTGTAGATGATCTTTGCCGTACCTGTTTTTCCTGTCATGTACTGCACTCCTGATTTGAATCTTTCCGCCGTTTGCCGGCTGAGCTTGACACGGACCATGAACAGCCCATGCTTCCTTTCACTTTGAAGGTCCGGATGTACATGACCGGACCGCGGTTGTGAAGTTGCAAATGATCGCCGTCCATTTCCACCAGCGGGATGCCGATCATCGAAGGGATCGAGTTTGGGTCGACCAAAAACCTGCTCAAGTCTTATCATTTCCTCGCTCCCAACTCTGCCAACAGGGCTTGAAGCACGTTCTTTCTCCTGATACATCTTACGGCAGACTGGCTGAAGATTCGCCCGGTCCGAAACGTGCGTACCCTGCTTTGTAACCTCTAGCAAAACCTCAGCATCAAACAAACATTTCAGAAAGGAAATGCCATGTCCGCGGCTATAGATTTGACCATCAACGAAGTCGGCCTTGCCCGGGCCGTTGAAAGAGCCCGGGAACGGGGCGTGATCATCCCCACCTTCGCCCAAATGCGCGACCCGGAAACCATCCCCCAAGCTGCGCGGAGCCGTCTGGCTGAACTTGGCCTCTGGGACCTTGATCCCGCCAACCTCTTCCGGATCACCTGGCGCAATGAGCCCACGCCTGCCGGCGGCGGATACGGCGATGTGAACCACTTGATTCTGCCGCCGGAGCTGACCGGAGCGCCGTGCCGGATCGTGGTCCTCACCGGGAAATGGTTTCCCACGGGGGCGCACAAGGTTGGCGCGGCATTCGGCTGCCTCGTGCCCCGGCTGGTCACCGGTCAGTTCGACCCCACGACCCAGAAGGCGGTCTGGCCCTCCACGGGCAACTACTGCCGGGGCGGAGCCTATGACTCGGCCCTGCTGGGCTGCTCCTCCATCGCCATCCTGCCCGAGGGCATGAGCCGGGAACGCTTCGAGTGGCTGACCAAAGTGGCCGGGGAAATCATCAAGACGCCGGGCTCGGAATCCAACGTCAAGGAAATCTTCGACAAGTGTCATGAGCTGCGTGCTTCCGGCGACGACGTGGTCATCTTCAACCAGTTCGACGAATTCGGGAACTACCTCTGGCACCATGAAGTCACCGGTCCGGCTCTGGAAGAAGTCATGACCGGCCTCACGGACAAACCCTCCAGAATTCGCGGTCTGATTCTGGCCACCGGCTCAGGCGGCACCCTGGCCGCTGGGGATTACCTGAAAGCCCGCTTCCCATTTTTGAAAATCGCGGCCTGCGAGGCCAGCCAGTGCCCCACCCTGCTCTTCAACGGCTTTGGCGAGCACCGCATCGAGGGCATCGGCGACAAGCACGTGCCCTGGGTGCACAACGTCAAGAACACGGACATGATCCTGGCCATCGACGACGAGGCCCCCATGCAACTGATCCGTCTGGCCAACGAGGAGGCCGGGCGCGAGTACCTGGCATCCAGGGGCGTGGCCCCGGCCCTGGTGGATCAGCTCGATCTGATCGGCATTTCCGGCTGGTCGAATATCATCGCCGCGGCCAAGTTCGCCAAATGGTACGAGCTGGGACCCGACGACGTTGTGGCCACAGTGGCCACGGATTCCATGGAGATGTACGGCAGCCGCCTGGAGGAACTGACAGCAGAACGTGGGAGGCTGACGACCATCAACGCGGCCGTGGCCCATGAACGCCATCTGCTGGGCCAGGGGCTGGACAACCTCCTGGAACTGAACCACTGGGATCGCAAACGAATCCACAACCTGAAATACTTCACCTGGGTCGAGCAGCAGGGCAAGACCTTCGAGGAAATCCAGGCCCAATGGCATGATGAGGACTACTGGGAGCGCATCCCCCGCCAACTGCCGGAGATCGACCGGTTGATCGAGGCCTTCAACGAGCAAGTGGGATTGTTGGTGGATATTGGGTAGAGGCACGGCGCGACGAAATCGGTCACCAAATGAGCCCAACCGTTTTTATCTTCAGGCAATACCGATTCTTCTTTTTCTCCCGAGAGGAGCCGCGGCGACATGTACACGTCCGAAGCCCGGACGGGGAAGCGAAATTCTGGCTTGAGCCTGTAATTGAGTTGGCGATCAATCATCGTTTTCCCCAGAGGGAGCTGAAAGAACTGGAACTGATCATAGAGGATAAAGCCGATGAAATACGCAAGCACTGGGACGACCACTTCAGGACCTGAGGTAACTGACATCTCCTCATTCGGCCTCTGGATCATGCATGGCGGGAAGGAATATTTTCTGGATTACGATGAGTTCCCCTGGTTCCTGGAAGCTCCGGTTCAGAAGGTGTTTCGCGTCATTGAAGAGGGAACGGGACATCTACGATGGCCCGAACTCGATATTGATTTGTCTCTGGATTCGATCAAACGTCCCGGAGCATTCCCGTTGACCTACGAACCATCCGGAACCTATGGGAGACAGCACATCGAGGCCAATTCCAAACCTCATCACAGGCTGACACACAATATCGAAAACTCTACAGCTCGACGAGGAAGGTGTGCTGTTATGAGAGATTTCAATGTGGTGATCGAACTGGACGAAGACGGTTATTATGTTGCGTCAGTACCTGCCTTGCGCGGATGCCACACCCAAGCAAAATCACTCGACACGCTCATGAAGAGGATCAAGGAAGCCATCGAACTCTGCCTGGAAGTCGAAGAACCTGTTTCCAATCAGTTTGTTGGTGTTCAACGTATTTCAATTCCCACATGACATCTTTTTCAACGCCAACCGGAAAGCAACTCATCAAGGCCCTTCGCCTTCTAAAATTTGATGTGGTACGCGTCAAAGGAAGCCACCACTTCCTGCGCCATCCAGACGGGCGTTGCACGGTAGTTCCCATCCACCGGAATGAAACCATTGGTCGCGGACTTCTCGCTCAGATCTTGCGCGACTGTGAAATCACCCGAGAGGAATTATATTCGAAGATGTGATCTGGAAATCCACCACAACCTCTTGCCCACCTCCTGAACCTCAGTCCCAATATATCACCCTGAGACACCACCATGAACTTCACCCTGAACAACACCCCCACAACCTACGACGGCGATCCGGAACGCTCCGTGCTCACCTGGCTGCGGGAGGATCGGAGGTTAACCGCGGCCAAGGACGGCTGCTCCGGCCAGGCGGCTTGCGGGGCTTGTCTGGTGGAAATTGACGGCAAACCAGTCTTGGCCTGCTCGACGCCCATGCGCAAGCTTGCCGGCAAGCGCGTTCTGACCCTGGAAGGCTTTCCGGAGGATTTGCGCCGCACCCTGGGCCGGGCTTTTGCTGAAAAGGGGGCGGTGCAGTGCGGATTCTGCACGCCGGGCTTTTTGACCCGGACCAAGCTTTTGCTGGAGCAAAACGCCGACCCTGCCCCCGAAGAAGTGATCAAGGCCGTACGGCCGCACCTGTGTCGCTGCACGGGATACGTGAAGATCGTGGACGCCATTCTGGAAGCGGCCCGCATGCTGCGCGGGGAGGAATCGGTCTCCTTCCATTCAGGCCCGCCCAGGCTCGGTTCCAGCGTCATCCGCTACGGGGCTTACGAACGCGCCGTGGGCTCGCATGTCTTCACCGACGACATGCATCTCCCCGGCATGCTCCACGGGGCACTGCATTTCAGCGCCCATCCCAGGGCGCGGGTGCTGCGCATCGATATCGGCAAGGCCATGGCTTCGCCGGGCGTCAAACGGATCATCACTGCCGCGGACGTTCCGGGAGAGCGCTTCGTGGGGATGATCGTTCCGGATTGGCCCATGTATGTGGCTGAAGGCGAAACCACCCGCACCGTGGCCGACGTGCTGGCCTGCGTGGTGGCCGAAACCATGGAGCAGGCTCGGACCGCCGCGGCATTGATTGAGGTGAGCTACGAGGTTCTGGAACCTTTGATCGACCCGGAGCAGTCGGAAGCAAGCGATATTCTTGTCCACGAATCTGGCAACCTCCTGGCCGTCAAATCCATCCGCCGCGGCGGCGACGTGGAGCAGGCTCTGCACCGCTCGACCTTCGTCCTCACTGAAACCTTCACAACGGCTCCCATCGAGCACGGTTTCCTGGAACCCGAATGTTCCGTCGCCCGGCCCGATCCCGAAACCGGCGGCGTGCATTTCCATACCCAGGGACAGGGCCTTTACCACGATCGTGACGACGTGGCCCGGGTTCTGGGGCTGCCCAAGGAGCAGGTCAGGGCAACCATGGTGGACAGCGGCGGCGCATTCGGCGGCAAGGAGGACCTGACCGTGCAGCATCACGCGGCCCTGGCGGCCTGGCTGCTCCGGGCTCCGGTCAAGGTGAAGCTCTCCCGTCCCGAGTCCCTGCGCATGCACCCCAAACGCCATCCCATGCGTCTGGCCTATACCGCGGGCTGCGACGCCCAGGGCTGGCTTACGGCCCTCAAGGCGCGCATTGTTGGGGACACCGGGGCCTACGCCTCGGTGGGCGCGGCGGTCATGGCCCGGGCCGCAACCCACGCTGCCGGCGCGTACCACGTTCCGGTGGTGGACGTGGAATCCCGGGCCGTGTTCACAAACAATATTCCCAATGGAGCCATGCGCGGCTTCGGCGTGAACCAGGCCGTCTTCGCCATGGAGGCCATGGTGGAGCGGCTCTGCAAGGCCGGCGGCTTTGATCCCTGGCAGTTCCGTCACGACAACGCCCTGGATCAAGGACGCATGGTCACCACCGGCCAGGTTCTGGGACGGGGGATCGGCCTGCGAGCCTGCCTGGAAGCCCTGCGCGAGCCATGGGAGCGGGTCCGCAAGTCCGGACGGGCCGGGCTCTCCTGTGGCATCAAAAACTGCGGCATCGGCAACGGCCTTGTGGAAGAGTGCGTGGCCCTGGTTGAGATTCATGAGGGCGGCCGACTGGTTCTGCACCATGGCTGGTCCGAAATGGGCCAGGGCATCCATACTGTCGCGGCCCAGTTTTTGGCTCACGAATTACACATCGACGACCTGACGCGGATCCAGGTGGACTCGGACACCCGCTACGGCGCGGTGGCCGGCGCCACCACGGCCAGCCGGGGCACCTATCAGTTGGGTCGGGCCGTGCTGGACGCCGCGACCAAAATCAAGGCCGACCTGCAGCAGGGCGGAAGCCTGGAAACCCTGGCCGGGCGAACCTACGAAGGCCGCTACCTCTGTACGGACACAGCCCCGGGCGGCGAGCCGGGCACGTTCCGCAGTCACGTGGCCTACAGCTTCGCGGCCCATCTGGTGCTGCTGGATAAAGACGGAAAGGTTCAAGAAGTGGTGGCGGCCCACGACGCTGGAACCGTGGTCAACCGCCAGATGCTGGAGGGCCAGATCGAGGGCGGAGTGCTCATGGGCATGGGCGCGGCTCTCTCGGAGCGGTTGCGTCTGGAAAAGGGCCATCTGGCTTCGGACAAGTTCCGGGACGTGGGCTTGTTGCGCGCCGACGCAATGCCCAAAATAACGGTCATCGCCGTGGACAACGCGGATCCGGAAGGCCCGCTAGGCGCCAAGGGCGTGGGTGAAATCGGCTCCATTCCCACGGCCCCGGCCATTGCCGCGGCCTACTACCGCTTCGACGGCCTCCCCCGCCGCACTCTGCCCCTGGAGCCGCCGGTAGCCCCCGTCCAGGACGTACAAAGTCCCGAAGGAGACACATCATGGAGCTGCTACTGACCAACGCCCGCTGGCTGGACCCGGACAACCTGACCATCCGCGATACGTGTCTGCGCATTCGTCCCAGTCCGGACGGCGGCCCGAAAAAAGAACTGGAGAGCGATCAGTTTCAGGATTCCGAGACCTGTCTTGAATTCCTCGACGCTCCGCCTGCTCCGGACGCTGAAGGTTCCGATCGCCAACCCCCCGTCCGCGTCATCGACTGCGGCGGCAAGCTCGTTACCCGCTCCTTTGCCTTGGGTCACCATCACCTCTACTCCACCTTTGCCCGTGGCATGCCCGCTCCACCCCGCACCCCCACGAATTTTCCCGAAATCCTCGACCTGATCTGGTGGCGGCTGGACAAGCGGCTGGATCTGCCCATGATCGAGGCCAGCGCCCTGGCCACGGCCCTGCTCTGCGCCAAGCGAGGCGTGACCTTCGTCATTGATCACCATGCCTCTCCCTTTGCAGTGAACGGCAGTCTGGAGACCATTGCCAAGGCCTTTGAATCCGTGGGGCTGGGCCATCTGCTCTGCTACGAGATGTCCTGCCGGGACGGCGAGGCAGTCAAGGAAGCGGGGCTTGAGGAAACGCAGCGCTATCTTGCCTCCGGCCGCATCGGCCAGGTGGGGCTGCATGCCTCCTTCACCGTGGACGACGATCTACTAGCTCGGGCCGTGGCTCTGGCCGACAGATACGGTACCGGCCTGCACATGCATGTGGCCGAAGACATGGCCGATCAGAACCATTGCCTGCACCACTACGGCAAACGGGTCGTCCAGCGCCTGGCCGATGCCGGGGCACTGGCCTCTCCACACACCCTCCTGGCCCATTGCGTCCACCTGGACGAAGCCGAACGGGAACTGCTGCGCGATTCCCCGGTCTATGTGGCCCAGGCCAGCGAATCCAACCTGAACAACAACGTCGGACTTGGCCGCTACGACGATCTCGGCCCCCGAGTGATCCTGGGAACGGACGGAATGCACGTGGACATGCTCCGGTCGCTCAAGGCCGCCTTCATTGCCGGTCAATCCGCCGAAAGCCTCGGTTTCCAGGAAGCCTACGCCCGCCTGCGACGTACCCATGAACTGATCCGGGAGATCGGCGCACCCGGTGACGGCGCCAACAACCTAGTCATCCTGGACTACGACTCGCCCACCCCTCTGACGCCGGAGAACATGCTCGGGCATTTCCTGTTCGGCCTGGAGGCCATTCATGTGCATACGGTCATCGCCCAAGGCCGCCTCGTGGTCGAAGACCGCCGCCTGGTCAGCCGCGACGAGTCCGAAATTCTGGCCTTTGCACATGAACAGACGCAAAGGCTGTGGGAGCGATTACGTTAGTCCAAGCCTATTCCTCCGATGCAGTTGCCAGAGCCGAAAGTATACGGAAAAATTTGGATTGCAGGTGATAGAATGAGCAGATTTGACAATAAGACATATGAGCCGCTGGATCAGGAGGAAAAGGATCTGATGGAGTCCTTGGAGCGTGAAGGATGGCAGTCCGTTCCGGATTCGGAAAAGCAGGTAAACGCCGCGCGTTTGGCCGCCAGAAACACGTTGAGAAAAGACAAACGCATCAACCTGCGCCTTTCGCAAAAGGATTACCACCGGATTCAGATCAGGGCCGTGGAGGAAGGCATCCCTTACCAGACCTTCATCTCCAGCTTGGTCCATAAGTACCTAGACGGAAAGCTGATCCAGAAACAGTAGCTCAATATCAGCCGAAAACTTCCTGTACCAAGCAGGAGCTTGGGTGTTACCGGTCTGTGACCGCAAGGGCTGCCGAATCATCCCTTGGACGAGCATACCAAAGTCCTGAACGATATCGCTGCCACGCTGAGAAGGTAGACTCAAATGAAGACCATGGACCGCTTTCACCTCGTCCCTCACGACCGGCTTCTGGCTTCCATGCTCGACGAACTCGAACATGAGCAAATCCTCGGCATTCCCAGAGCCTGTTTCTTCAGACCAAGCCCCGATGATCCCTTCACCATGATCCGCTACGGTCGGCGCCTGGAGACGCCTGTCGGTGCGGCCGCCGGGCCGCATACCCAGCTGGCCCGGAATCTCGTGGCCGCCTGGCTGTGCGGAGGTCGCTATCTGGAATTGAAGACAGTCCAGATCCTGGACGAGTTGACCCTGGCCAGACCGTGCATCGACATGCGCGACGAGGGGTACAACTGCGAATGGTCCCAGGAGTTGAAGCTAGAGCAATCCTTTGCCGAGTACCTGAACGGCCTGCTGCTGATCCTGACCCTGCGTCGCAGGCTGGGCTTTCCCGGCAGCGAGGACGGCCGCGATCCCGGTTTCATCATGAACATGAGCGCGGGGTATGATCTGGCCGGGATCACCAGCCCGGCCATGGTCCGCTTCCTGGACCGCATGGCCCATTGTCCCGAGGAAATCGCCGAAGCGGCCAGGAATCTCGCCCGCGTCTGCCCGGAACTCGACGAGGTGAGCCTGCCCGATGCCGTCAGCACCAGTCTGACCATCTCCACCATGCACGGCTGTCCGCCGGACGAGGTGCAGCGCATTGCCCTGCATTTCATCGAGGAACGCGGACTGCACACCACCCTGAAGCTCAACCCCACTCTTCTCGGACCGCAGCGGGTGCGCGACCTGCTCGGAGGGCTGGGCTGGGATCTGGAAGTCCCGGACACGGTTTTTGCCAATGATTTGAGCCTGGATCAGGCCCTGCCCATCGTCCGCACCCTTTCCGCCGCAGCCCGCAAGCGGGGCGTGGAGTTCAACCTCAAGCTGACCAATACCCTGCCGTGTGTGAATCGTTCGGCCTTGCCCAAAGCTGAGCAGCAGGTCTACTGTAGCGGACGGCCGCTGCACCCCTTGGCCGTGCATGTTGCCTTGCTGCTGCGCGAACATATGGATGACGCCGCAGACTGTCCGCCGCTTTCTTTCTGCGCCGGAGCCGACGCCTTCAACACCCCAGACCTGCTGGCCGCAGATCTGGGCCCGGTCACGACATGCAGCGATCTGCTCAAGCCCGGCGGATATGCCCGGCTGCGCCAGTACCTGGACGTTCTGTCAGACCGCATGTCCTCGGTCGGCGCCCGCAACCTTGAAGAGTGGCGGAAATACGCCAGGAACAACAGCCTCAGCCTTGCGGACTACGCCAAAACCACGGCCGCAAGCCGCCGCTACGCCAAGACGCGCAAGACGCATACCGACGTCAAGATCCCCCGCCCTCTGCCCCGCCGGGACTGCTTCACCGCACCCTGCATGGCCGCCTGTGCCGCGGGGCAGGATATCCCGGCCTACCTGGGGCACATGGCCGAGAACAACGCCCCAGCGGCCCTGGCCGCCATCCGGGACACGAATCCCCTGGCGCATCATCTGGGCTTGGCCTGCGACGCCCAATGCCGCAAGCGCTGCACCCGGGGCAACCTGGACGCACCGTTGCGCATCCGGGAAGCCAAGGCCGTTGCCGCCCGCCTGGGGAAGGCGGATAGAGCAAACACCCGGATCATCTCCGGAACCGCAAGCAGTCCCGAAACCAGAGCCCGTGTTGCCATACACGGCCTGGATGCGCGAACCGCAAGCTGCGCCGGAACTCTGGTCCAGGCCGGAGTGCCCGTGACTCTGCTCGTTCCGAAAAACGCCATGCATCTGGGCAAGGACACCTCCCCAGCCCAACGCGCCTTGCTCGCTGACATCGCCGATCTGGCCGCCTTGAGCAAAGATGGCGCTTCCGAGGATAATTCAACGTTTGGGAGCCTGCTGATTCACGAGCATTCCGATCAGGATCAACAGATCTTCGAACACGACTTCACCTTTGACGACCCAATGCCCTCCGGTCCCGGCAGCCTGCCGCGAGCCGTGACTCTCGGACGTCAGGCAGCAGAAGCTTATTTGAACGCACAAGGCATCACCAAGCCTCCCGCGCCGCATCGCCCCGATGCCGACTTGCCCACGCTACGCATGTCCCGACACATCCGCGACTTCGGGCCATATTCCTGTCCTGAAGCGATCACCCGCAAGGTGTCCGGCGATCAGGCCATGGCTCGTGAGGCCTCCCGCTGCCTGCGCTGCGATACCCTGTGCGAAGTCTGCGTCACGGTCTGCCCCAATCGGGCCATCATGGCCCTGCAATCCTTCCCCGGTCTCATTGCCGCGGGACAAGTCCAGCGCGCTCATGACGGCCAACCCGAGATTCTGATCACGCAAAAACGTCCCTTGACCGACTGCACTCAGATCGTGATCCTGGCCGACTTCTGCAATGCCTGCGGCAATTGCGCCGCCTTCTGCCCGTCCTCGGACGCGCCCTTCGCGGTCAAGCCCCGCATCCACCTGACCAGGGCCAGCTTCGAGGAGGAAAAAGAAGGTTACTTCCCGGTCGGTCCGGACCGGCTGGAAATTCTGCGCAACGGCATCCCCGCCAGCCTGATCAAAACCATCGATGGATTGCGCTATCAAAGCAACGCCTTGACCCTCACCCTGGACTCTGCGACTCTGTATCCGAGCATGATTGATCTGGCGGAAAACACGGAACATGCGGACCTTGAACAGGCACTTGAAGCAGGTTTGATCCACATCATGCTCATGTCCTCTTCGCTCCTTCCATTTGGCTTCATGCGTTAACTAATTTTCCGTTCGTTCAAGAACCAAGGAAAATGCAACAGCTCATCCTGGACAAGCCATGGTGGATATCGAAAAACACATTTCATATTGGAGGGATAGTTCAGAAGAAGATTTCGAGGTGCCAAGCAGCTTATCGGATCAGGAAAAATTCGACACGGCTTGTTATTTCTTCATCTGTCGTTGGAAAAGATTCTCAAAGCCCATTTCTGCCATGCCAGCGGCGACATTGCTCCAAGGGTGCATAATCTTGTTGTCTTGGCAGAATCATCTGGAATAAATTTCCAGGCGAAACACATTCAATTCTTGGCCGAAATCAATCCACTCAACATTGAAGGTCGTTATCCGGAGACATGGAGTCCGATTCCAACTCGTCACGAGGCGGTTGTACTGGTTTGAAATACTGAAGAGCTTCTCAAATGGTTGAAGAATCAACTACAAATACGGTGAAGAAATACCTGACTGAGCTGATTCGACTCGGTATACCGGTCAGCTTCGGGATCATGTTCGGTTCAAGCGCGCGCAACGATGCCCATCGATGGAGCGATATAGATCTGCTCGTCGTATCCGAAGCTTACGATTCGTCATGCAGTCGAGAAGACATCAACCTGCTCTGGCGTACCGCAGCCCGCACAGACAGTCGGATCGAACCGATTCCCGTAGGACTGCACCGCTGGGAAACGGACGACGGCAGCACCATCATTGAATCAGCCCGGCGCGAAGGTATCCGGATTAACGTAGAAGACAATGACCACCGACAATAATTCCTTTTTTCTACCACTCCATGACATTATCTGAACCATCACCCCCCACCATCCTTATCCGCGGGGCCGGAGATCTGGCGACCGGCGTCGCGCTGGTGCTCTTCAGGGCCGGGTTGAAACGTCTGCTGTTGCTGGAGCGGGAACAGCCTTTGGCCGTACGGAGGCTGGTCTCCTTCTCCGAAGCCGTTTACCTGGGCCGAGCCGAGGTCGAGGGAGTTGGGGGCATGTTGATCGATTCCATGGCTCAGGCCGAGGCTGCCTGGGCCGGAGATGAAATCCCGGTGCTCGTGGATCCGAACATGGACTGCCTCGAAGGACTCAAGCCACAGGTCGTTGTGGATGCGCTGCTGGCCAAGCGCTACACCGGCATTCATCCGGGCTTGGCTCCCCTGGTTATCGGACTAGGGCCTGGCTTTGTCGCAGGAAAAGATGTGCATTGCGTGGTGGAGACACATCGCGGCCATGGCATGGGAAATCTCATTTTCAACGGCTCTGCCCACCCTAACACCGGCATTCCCGGCGAGGTGCTGGGCAAAACCCTGGAGCGGCTGCTGCGGGCACCTGAGGCCGGAGTCTTCACAGCTTGTCGTTCCATCGGCGATTATGTCCAACAGGACGAGGTGGTGGGTCATGTGGGTTCCGAACCGGTGCGGGCCAGGACGAGCGGAGTTGTGCGGGGGTTGCTGCGATCCGGGCTCCACGTCCGCACGGGCCTCAAACTCGGAGATGTGGACCCCAGGGGTGAAACGTGGCGTTGCCGCCGCGTATCCGACAAGGCCCATGCCGTCGGGCAAGGCGTGCTCCAGGCCGTGGATGCGGTCCGCGGCGACATACAATTCGATTTGATCGACATGCAATCTCCTGCCGAACAATCAACCACCCCCATCCATCTCGGGAGAGCCGGATGAGCATCGGACAGCCCGTCAAGCGTCTGGACGCCGAAGCCAAGGTCACGGCGCGAGCGCGATATACCGAGGACATGCTGCCTCCCGGGGTGCACAGCGCCGTCTACATCCGCGGAACAGTGGCCCACGGCCGGGTCGTATCCATGGATACCCGTGCTGCCCTGGCCGTGCCCGGCGTGGAAGCCGTGTTCACTCATGCCGATGTTCCGAAGATTCTCTACGCCACAGCCGGGCATCCCTATTCCCTGGATCCGGAGCATGCCGACGTGGCCGACACGCTGCTGCTGACGGACCATGTCCGCTTTCATGGCGACGAGATCGGCGTGGTGGTGGCCCGTGACGAGCTTGCCGCGCGGCGGGCCGCCTCTCTTGTGGAGGTGGTTTACGAGGAATATCCGGTCATGACCACGCCGGAAGCGGCCATGGCCCCGGAGGCCAAGGCCATCCATCCAAACGGGAACGTGGTTCAACGCAGCGAATTTTCCGTTGGTGGAGACGCTGAAGCGATCATCGCCGGCGCGGACGTGGTTGTTGAGGGCCACTATGAGACGCCCATTACCCAGCATTGCCACATGGAACCGCTGGTGGCCCATGCCTACATGGAGGACATGGAGCGCATCACCGTGGTTTCCTCCACCCAGATCCCGCATATCTGCCGCCGCATTGTCGGACAGGCCCTGGGCATTCCCTGGAGCCGGGTGCGGATCATCAAGCCCTGCGTGGGCGGCGGATTCGGAGCCAAGCAGGACGTCGTGCTCGAACCCATGGTCGCCTTCCTTGCCTGGAAGCTGGGCCGCCCCGTGCGCATGGCCTTGACCCGCGAGGAATCCATGATCACCAGAACCCGGCACGCCTTCCGGATGCATGCCAGGATGGGCTTTTCACGGGAGGGGCGACTTCAGGCCGCGAGCCTGGACGTGGTCTCCAATACCGGGGCCTACGCCTCGCATGGACATTCCGTGGCCGCCGCCGGGGGCGGCAAGCTCTGCAGCATGTATCCCCACAGCGCCATGCACTTCCAGGCCGCCACGGTCTATACCAATCTGCCCATTGCCGGCGCCATGCGCGGCTACGGCTCTCCCCAGACCATCTTTGCCTTTGAATGCCTGATGGAAGAGGGAGCCAGGGCCTTGGACATTGACCCTCTGGATCTTCGCCTGATCAACGCGGGGCGTCCGGGAGACGTGAATCCGCTGTCGAAAAGACCCATCGAGACCCATGGTCTGGTCGAGTGCCTGCAAAAGGGGCGCGAACTGTTTCGCTGGGACGAACGCCGGGCCGCGCATAAAAACAGCTCCAGCGAAGTAGCGGACATCCGACGCGGCGTCGGCGTGGCTTGTTTCAGCTTCAATTCCGGCGTGTATCCCGTGGGAGTGGAGTTGTCCGGAGCACGGCTGACCCTGGTCCAGGACGGCTGCGTTCTCCTCCAGGTGGGAGCGACGGAAATCGGTCAGGGCGCGGACACGGTTTTTGCCCAGATGGCCGCTTCGGTGCTCGACCTGCCCATGGAAGCCATGCGCGTGGTCTCCACCCAGGATACGGACGTCGCACCCTTCGATCCCGGCGCCTTTGCCTCGCGCCAGACCTATGTCGCCGGACCGGCCGTGAAAGCCGCGGCCGAGGATCTACGCTCCAGAATCCTTGAGCACGCCGCCGAAATGACCGGTTATCCTGCCCATGCCCTGGATCTCAAGGCCGGTTTCGTCGTCGCGGTCCGGGAGCCTTCCCGAGTGTTCATGAGCCTGGAAGAACTGGCCCTGGACGCCTATTACAACAAAGACCGGGGCAGCCAGCTCACCGCGGAACGTTCCGTGAAGACCCGCACCAACGCCCCCTCCTTCGGCTGCACCTTCGTGGAAGTGGAGGTGGACGTTCCTCTCTGCCGAGTCAGGGTGACCGACATTCTGAATGTTCATGATTGCGGCGTGGTCATCAATCCGGCCACGGCCAAAGGACAGGTCCAGGGCGGCATGGCCATGGCCATCGGCTGGGCCCTGTACGAGGAACTGCTGGTTGATCCCCGCTCCGGTCAGGTACGCAACAACAACCTGCTGGACTACAAGATGCCCACCTTCCCGGACCTGCCCGACCTGGACGTGGCCTTTGTCCAAACCCTCGAACCCTCTGGCGGTTTCGGCAACAAATCCTTGGGCGAGCCACCCTTGCTCTCGCCCGGGCCGGCCATTCGCAACGCGGTTTGGGACGCCACCGGCGTCAAGGTCAACGCCATCCCGCTTACTCCTAAGGCCCTGTTCCCCCTGTTCCGCGAAGCCGGCTTGCTGCGGGATTATTGAGGAAGCAATGTTTGCCTTTGAAAGTTACCATCGCGCCCGCACCCTGACCGAGGCCCTGGATCTGCTCGCGGCAAATCCCTTTGCCAGGCCCATGGCCGGAGGAACGGACATCCTGGTCCGGCTGCGGGAGGGGCACAAGGAATACGCCGAAATCGTGGACATCCACGGACTACCGGAACTGCAAACGATCACGGAGGAAGACGGCTCGCTGCGCATCGGCTCCGGTGCGACCTTTACCAGCATCATGGCATCGCCATCCGTCGCCCGTCACGTCCCCATGCTTATTGAGGCGGCAGGCTGGGTGGCCGGGCCGCAGATCCGCAACGTGGCCACCATCGGCGGCAACATTTGCAACGGCTCCGTTTGCGCGGATTCCGCCGCCCCTTTGCTGGTCCTGAACGCCCACCTGGACCTGATCGGCCCGGAAGGCGAGCGCTTGATCCCGTTGCGCGGCTTCCACCTCGGACCGGGTCGCGTGGAACTGCGCCGGGGCGAAATCCTGCGCTCGATACGCATCAAGACCGACGAATGCCGGGATTTGGGAACGGCCTACGTCAAGTATTCCATGCGCCAGGCCATGGACATCGCCACCATCGGCTGCGGCGCGGGTGTCCGCATCCGGGACGGAGCGGTCCGGGAGCTGCGCCTTGCCTTCACCGTGGCCGCGCCCATTCCGGTACGCTGCACCACGGCCGAAACCGCCGCAACCGGCCTGCCTCTGGAGCAGGCCGTTGAGGCCGTCTGCGAAACCCTGGCCCAGGACGTCAGTCCTCGCACGTCCTGGAGGGCCGCGGGAGATTTCCGTCTGCACATCATCCGCACCCTGGCCCGACGCATGATACTGGCCGCGGCCAAGCGCACGGAGAATGCGTCATGTTGAAGATAGCCTGCACCATCAACGGACAACGCCACGAAATGTCCATCGATCCCCGAACTTCGCTCCAGGACATGCTCCGGGAACTGGGTGCGACCAGCGTCAAACACGGCTGCGGCGTGGGCGAGTGCGGGGCCTGCACTGTGCTGGTGGACGACGTGGCCGTGAATGCCTGCATCTATCTCGCGATCCGGGCGGATGGGAAACACATCAGGACAGCGGAAGGCGAGGTCAGGAACGGCGTCCTCTCCCCGGTCCAGCAGGCCTACGTGGATGCTGGCGCTGTCCAGTGCGGCTTTTGCACCCCCGGGCTGATCATGACCACTACTGCCTTTGTGGAGACGCACGGCGGCAGGGAGCTCAGCGACGAGGAGATCCGCCGCGGCCATGCCGGCAACCTCTGCCGCTGCACAGGCTACGACACCATCGTCAAGGCCGTGCGCCAAGCCCTCCAGGCCGATCCCGAAAAAACGCCTTGATCCCCGCCGCTCCGGCCGAACTCTACCTCCCCGATTCCCGGCTCGTGGCCCTTATCGGGGCCGGCGGCAAGACCAGCCTGATGGCCGCCATGGCCGCCCATGCCGTCGCTGCCGGGGAATCCGTCATCAGCACCACCACCACGAAAATCCATCCGCCGGCTCCCGATCCGCGTGGAGTTTTGCCGGGCGACATTGTTTTCTGGGACGGAACCGGAACAACCCTGCCCGATATTCTTGAACTACTCTCCCGCAAAAAACACCTGACCCTGGTCCGGGATCAAGATCCGGGAACGGGCAAGCTTCTTGGTCTTGCTCCCGAGGCCGTGGATCTTCTGGCTGCCTCCGGAATGGCGGACCGCATCTTCGTCGAGGCCGACGGCGCCCGGGGCAGAGCCCTCAAAGCCCCAGCGGAACATGAACCCGTAATTCCCGCCAAAAGCGATCTGGTCATCGGAATTATCGGCGCGGACGCCATCGGCGCACCTGTTGACGAAGAACATGTGTTTCGAAGCGAACGCCTGGCTGTCCTTTGCGGATCACGGCAGGCACAGATGGTCAACGCCCGCATTCTGGCCTGTCTGGCAGTCCATCGTCTTGGCCTTTTCAAGAATGCCCCGTCACAATTAATTCAGACGCGCCGGATCATCTTTGTGAACAAGATGGATCTGGTAAACGCCAAGGCTCGGCAGATCCTTCTTCAGGCAAGGAAGCAAGCAAAAAGCCAATCCAAAGATGTAATTCCGAGTCAGCTCTGGCTTGCTGGCTCAATCAAGGAGAAATGGATTCTTCCTGTCGATGAGTGCGTGTTTCGTGAGTATGAGGAAAGCCTCTAAGAACAAGGTATAAATTAAAAAACGACCCAAAGGCCCCGTCTTTCCTTGATGGTCGAGCTGTCGGCCTATTTCTTTGTTCCCATCAGCCCGCCCAGCACGCCGCGAAGAATCTGGCGTCCGATCTGATTGCCCATAGTGCGCATGGCGGACTTGCCCATGGTTTCAAGAGCCCCCTGACGACGCCTGGTTCCAAATAGCCAGTCCCGCATCGCACTTCCGGCTCCGCCGGAATCCTCCGCCGACGTTTCCCTTGTCCCGCCTCGTGCACCGGTTTTTGCTTCCCCTGTGCCTGTCCTAACGGCCTCTTCCGCCCGGGCCTGCAGGACCTCATAGGCGGATTCGCGGTCGATCATGGCATCGTATTTTCCAGACACGGGGCTGCGTTCTCGGATTATCCGACGCTCCTCCGGCGTAATGGCGCCGATCCGGCAACGGGGCGGAGCGATCAAGGCCCGCTCCACGGGCAGGGGAACGCCCTTGTCCTGCAGCGTGGTTACCAGGGCTTCACCCACGGCCATGGAGGTCAGGGACTGCAAAACATCCACAGCGGGATTCGGTGGAAAAGTCTGGGCCGCGATGCGAATCGCCTTCTGGTCGCGAGGCGTGAAGGCCCGCAGAGCGTGCTGGATGCGGTTGCCCAACTGTCCCAGGATTTCCTGGGGCACGTCATCCGGGTTCTGGCTGCAGAAATAGACGCCGACGCCCTTGGAGCGGATCAACCGGACCACCTGTTCCACCCGCTGGCGCAAAGCCGGAGGTGCGTCCGTGAACAGCAAGTGGGCCTCGTCAAAAAAGAAGACCATCCTGGGAAGGTCACGATCCCCCACTTCCGGCAGAGTTTCGAAAAGTTCCGAAAGCATCCAGAGCAGGAAGCTGGAATACATCCGGGGCCGCAGATACAGCTTGTCCGCGGCCAGAATGCTGATCACCCCCCGGCCGGAGAAATCCTGGCGCATGAAATCCGTCAATTCCAAAGCCGGCTCTCCAAAAAACTGATCGCCGCCCACCCCGTCCAGGCGCAGCAGGGCCCGCTGAATGGCGGCCAAAGATGCGGCATAGACCAAGCCGAACCGGGCCGAGACGCGCTGCAGATTTTCCGAGGTGAAGATCAGCAGGGAACGCAGATCCTTCAGGTCCAGGAGCAGGAGGCCTTCCTCATCGGCCAAACGGAAGACGATTTCCAGCACGCCGGCCTGGGTGTCGTTGAGCTCGAGCAGACGGCCGAGGAGCGTGGGCCCCATCTGGGAGACGGTGGTCCGCAACGGATGGCCCTGCTCGCCGAATATATCCCAGAAGATCACCGGATTTGCCTGGTTGGCGTAATCCGCGATGCCGACGTCTTCCAATCGGGTGCGGATTCGTTCATTCAACGTTCCAGGCATGGCCAATCCGGCCAGATCTCCCTTGACGTCCGCCACGAACACCGGCACCCCGAGTCGGGAAAACCCCTCGGCCAGCACCATCAGGGACACGCTCTTCCCCGTTCCCGTGGCCCCGGCGATCATTCCGTGCCGGTTGGCGTATCCCCCGTGCAGATATACCTGCGCAGACCCTTTGCCTATCAGGATATCATTCATCTTCTCCTCCAAAAAGACCTATAAAAAAAGCTCCCCGGTCAGAAAGCTATGAGACTGACTGGGTGCTTCATTCCCCGATACTCTCGAATTCGGCCCTGTACTGCACAACATCGGTCACAGCAAGGGCAAGTCTATTCGATGGCCAAGCCTGAGATCCTCTTGAGTGTCAATCAATCCGCAACTAGTCGATCAAGGTCCAGATCATATTGCGCAAGCAAATGAATGCCGTCCTCACCTCCTGCACGGCCCTGGTGGACGGCGTGGCCCTGACATCTCAAAGGCCAGCTACAGCATATACCGCTCCACCCAGTGCCGCACCAACGGATCAACCTCCTGTATTGATCATCCGTCAGTTCGCAAACGTCCTTTCTCATCAGCCCGTCCAGATTGCTTGTCTGGATGAAGGCGGCCAGGCCGGTTTTGCCAAGCTGCTCGTTGGCATAGCTTCGGGAAGCATGATTCCTTGACCTAATGCCCATGCTGGCGATAACCAAATCCACGGAATACGTTGACAGGTTGGGCCATGCATTGACTATTCTTTCCAGCTTCCAATAGTGAACCGACTTCCCTGGTGACGTCGAATTTTGATTCGTTGCGTTTTCATTTTTACGCGACAATCCCTCTTAATCCTGACTGGTTCCCACAACTGGAGCAAAACATTGGCCCAACTGGAGCACATTGAGGCAATTGAAAAAAGGCTGTGGAGCGCGGCGGACATGCTGCGGGCGAACTCCAATTACGCCAGCAACGAGTATTTTCTGCCCGTGATGGGGCTGATCTTTCTGCGGCATGCCTACAGCCGTTACCTGACGGTCAAGAACGCCATCGAGGCCCACCTGCCTACCCGCGAAGGAAGACCACGGGCGCTGACCAAGGAAGATTTCTCCCAGAAAAGCGCCATTTTCCTGCGTCCCGAAGCCCAGTTCGACACACTTGTCGCTCTGTCTGACGGGGATGACCGAGCCAAGGCCATCATCGACGCCATGGAATCCATCGAAGCCGACTACGAGAGCCTGCGCGGCGTCCTGCCCAAGAGCGAATACCAGGAGCTGAGCAATCCCGTCCTCGGCCAGCTTCTGCGCACCCTGAACCCGGAGGAGCTGAAGCGGGTCTCCGGCGACGTGTTCGGGCGGATTTACGAATACTTCCTGACCCAGTTCGCGGACCAGAAGGCCCACGACGGCGGCGAATTCTTCACCCCGGTGTCCCTGGTCTCGCTCATTGCCCATGTCATTGACCCGCAAGGCGGCAGTTTGCTCGATCCGGCCAGCGGCAGCGGCGGCATGTTCGTGCAGAGCGCCCGCATCGTGGAGGAGCAGGGGCGGAACCCGGTGGACAGGCTGACCTTTTACGGCCTGGAAAAGAACGCCACCACCATCCGTCTGGCCAAGATGAACCTGGCGGTGCACGGCCTTGAAGGCGACATCAAGCGAGCCATCACCTACTACGAGGACCCGCACGAACTGCTGGGCAAGGCCGACTACGTCATGGCCAATCCGCCCTTCAACGTGGATGAGATCGACGCGGACAAGGTCAAGACCGATCCCCGCCTGCCCTTCGGTCTGCCCGGGGTGAACAAGAAGGGCAAGGTCTCCAACGGCAACTACATCTGGATCAGCTACTTCTACAGCTACCTGAACGAGCAGGGCCGGGCCGGGTTCGTCATGTCCTCCCAGGCCTCCAGCGCCGGACGCGACGAGGCCAAGGTCCGTCAGAAGCTGGTGGAGACCGGCGACGTGGACATCATGATCGCTATTCGTTCGAACTTTTTCTATACGAGAACAGTCCCTTGTGAGTTATGGTTCCTCAACCGGTCCAAGCCTGAAGCGAATCGCGACAAGGTGCTGATGATTGACGCCCGGAACATCTACCGCAAGGTCACGCGCAAGATTTTTGATTTTTCGCCAGAGCAGGAGCGGAACCTCCTGGCCATTGTCTGGCTATACCGGAGCGAGACCGAACGCTACCTCGAGCTTGTAGCCGGATATTGCCGGCGTATGCTGGACGAAGCCGCGGCATGTTTCAACGTCGTAGTAGGGGTGACCGGCCGGTCGCCCTTACCGGATTTCACTGACGCACTGGCCACGCTGCGTGATGACGTTGCTACCAGGGCGACCGGCCGGTCGCCCCTACCTGGGGAAATGCCTGAGGAATTCGATGAGTCCATGTCCTTGTTCACGGCGGACGTGGACGCCTTCCGGCAGGCCGTCACCGAGCAGCAGGCGCTCTGGGAAGAACAGAACCCGACCAACGGAGAACTGAAAGCGGCAGTTGACCGGCTTTCCTGGCTGGCGGAAAGCAGCCGGAATCTGGTCAAGCAGATCGACATGCTGTTCAAACTGACCTCCAGGCTTGCACAATCCGAACCCTCAAACGGGCAAGCCAATCCCCCCTCTCCCCCTGGGAAAGGGGCCGGGGGTGAGAGTGCGCCCGCATGCATACGCCCCAACGACCTCCGCAAACGTATCAAGGCGCTTGACGAGGCCCGCGCCCTGGCCGTGGAACAGCTCAAGCATGTCCGCTATTTCTGGAAGCAGGCCAAATGGTTGACCGAGCGCTTCCCAAATGCGGAACTGCGCGAGATCGAAGGGCTGGTCAAGCTGGTGGACCGGGCCGAGATCGCGGCCAATGACTGGAGCCTGACCCCTGGCCGCTATGTGGGCGTGGCCCCGGAAATGGAGGAGGACGGCTTCGACTTCGAGGAAGCCCTGCGGGAAATCCATGTCGAGCTGGAGGACCTGAACACCGAAGCCGTGCGCCTCGCAGCGACGATCAAGAAGAACTTCGAGGAGCTGGGGATATGAGTATTGCCGAGCTGCTCAAGGCTGACGAGGGCAAAACCCTGGAGTTCAAGCAGGATCTTTCTTCTCCAAAAAACCTGCTCAAAACCCTGGTGGCCTTTGCCAATACCGCGGGCGGCAAGATCGTCATCGGCGTGTCGGATACGACCCGCGAGGTGGTGGGCGTGGACAACCCCCTGGATGAGGAGGAGCGGCTCTGCAATCTGATCGCGGACTCCATCAGCCCCCGCCTGGTGCCCAATATCGAGATGACCACGATTGAGGGCAAGACCCTGCTCGTGGTCGAGGTTTTTCTCAGCAACTCCCGCCCGCACTATCTTCGCTCCATTGGACCGGAAACCGGAGTCTACGTCCGGCTTGGCTCCAGCAACCGCCAGGCTGACCGCGAGCTGATCGCCGAGCTGCGCCGCTCAGTGGAGGGCGTCTCCTTCGACGCCCTGCCCATGCCGGACTTGACGCCTGCCGACCTGGATCTCGAAGCGCTGCAAGCAGCCTTTGGCACAAGCCGGAAGCTGGATGACCAGGCCCTGCTGACGCTGAAACTGCTAGCCCGCCATCAAAAACGGCTGGTGCCCACCAAAGGGGGAATTCTGCTTTTCGGCCGACAGCGGACACAGCATTTCTCCGATGCCTGGATTCAATGCGGCCGCTTCTACGGTACTGAGAAAATTGATATTTACGACCATATTGAGATCAACCTCCCCCTGCCCAGGGCCGTTGACGAGGTCTTGCTGTTTCTCAAAAAACACGCCTACCGAGGAGCTGATCTCTCCGAGGTGCGCCGCAAGGACGTCTGGAGCATTCCACTGGGGATTTTGCGCGAAGTGATCATCAATGCCCTTGTCCACAGCGACTACTCGCAACGGGGCGCTCCCATCCGGGTGGTCTTTCTGGATGACCGCATCGAAGTGGAAAGCATGGGTATTCTCCTGCCCGGCCTGACCATCCAAGAGATGAAGCAAGGCACCTCCCGGATACGCAACCCGGTCATCGCCCGCGTTTTCAAGGAACTCCACCTGATCGAACAATGGGGCACCGGCGTGCGCCGCATATTTTCGGAAGCCCGGGAAATGGGTCTGCGGGAACCCAAGATTGAAGAAATCGCCATGCGCCTGCGCTTCACCGTCTATCTGGCAGAATCACATCGCGTATCGGCAGATACACGTAAGGTGCAGACTGAAGAACATGCAGAGTCAACCACCCATCAACCGACCCAGCAACCGACCCAGCAAGTAACCCAGCAAGTAACCCAACAAGTAAAAAAGTTACTGGCCGTTTCTATTGGAGAATTAAGCAGGGCCGAACTGATGAAAGCCACTGGACTGAAAGATCGCGTAACGTTTTCCAAAAACTATCTGGACCCGGCCCTCGCAGCAGCTTTTATCGAAATGACCCAGCCTGACTCTCCGAAAAGTCCGACACAGAAATACCGACTGACCGAAAAAGGGAAACAGGTGCTGGAGGATGGGATATGAAAAATTGTAAAACAGCCTGTTTCGTTTTTTGTGCAAGAGAGGCTTGCAAATTTTCCGTAATTAAAGACCTGAACGCCGAAGCCATGCGCCTCGCCGCGACGATCAAGAAGAATTTCGAGGAGCTTGGGGTATGAGAACCAAGGTTCAAACAGTCCCGCTTGTCTCTGAAGTTTCTTTCCTTTCGGGCGGCACACCTCGGATGAGTGATTCTCGATTTTGGGGAGGCGACATACCGTGGGTATCTTCAGGAGAAATGACCGAAAGCCGCATTTCGCTTACTGAGCGCCGCGTCACAGAGGAAGGAGCGCAAAATGGTACAAAACGAGTGCCTGCGAATACAGTGTTGGTGGTTGTTCGTGGAATGTCGCTGGCCAAAGAGTTTCGCATTTCGATTACAGAACGAGATGTCACGTTCAACCAAGACATCAAGGCTCTAAGACCGTCTGAAAGAATCGACCCTTGGTTTTTGTTTTATTATCTGAAATCTCAACGGCATTCCATCCGAGATTCTGCCACGGATGCTTCGCACGGCACCAAGAAACTGGAAACCCGTGTGCTTGAGCAGTGGCCTCTTCCATTACTCGATATCCAGACTCAACGGTCCATCGCTTCCGTCCTCTCCACCTACGACAACCTCATCGAAAACAACCGCCGCCGGATTCAGTTGCTGGAGCAGGCGGCGCGGCTGCTCTACAAGGAATGGTTCGTTCACATTCGCTTTCCCGGCCACGAACACGTCAAGATTGTGGATGGCGTGCCGGATGGGTGGGAGAAGAGCACTGTTGGAGATTCGACATCGTTTTTGAGTAGAGGCATAACCCCAAAATACGACGATGATGCGCCAGGTCTCGTCATCAACCAGAAATGCATAAGAAATCGAATGGTCAACCTCGAACTTGCCCGTCGACAATCCAAGCACGTTCCCGCATTGAAATTTGTTCAATTTGGAGATGTGTTGATCAATTCTACAGGCGCTGGAACCCTTGGTCGGGTTGCTCAATTTTTACTTGAGAACAATGAATGCACGGTAGATTCACACATCACGATTATTCGCCCACAAGAGAATGTTCCCGTTCACTTTTTTGGCTTGCACATAACAGGTTTGGAACCCTACATCGCAACGCTTGGCCGGGGAGCAACAAACCAGACAGAACTTTCAAAGGACGACATCGCCGCGCTTGAAATTGTCCTGCCAACGCCTGGCTTGGCGCAAATATTCGAACGCACTGTTGCGCCGATATTTCATCAGATACGAATTTTATCGGAACAAATACAAAAGCTCGCCAAATCCCGTGATTTCCTCCTGCCCAAACTGATGAATGGGGAGGTGACGGTATGAATCAAAAAACCCTCCACAACCTCCTCGCCCTCGGCGAAGGATTCACCACCGAATTCAAGCGTTCCGGCACCTCGAATCTCGGACGGGAGATATGCGCCTTTGCCAATGCCACGGGCGGGATGATCCTGATTGGCGTTACCGATGCGGGGGAGATTGTCGGGGTTAATGATCACAATCGCCTCAAGTCTGAAGTGCAGGCCGTTGCCCGGTCTGCCGAACCGCCCATTGCAGTGGAGATCGAGAGTGTGGGCGAGGTGCTGACGGTCAGGGTGCCGGCCCAGCACGGCAAGCCTTACTCCTTTGGCGGCAAATTCTTTATCCGCGAAGGGGCGTCGTCGCAGCAGATGTCACGCTCCGAGATTCGCGAGTTTTTCTATGCGGAAGGATTGATCCATTTCGATGAAACACCCTGCGAGCGGTTTTCCCTGGCGGATGACCTGACCGATGAGGTGTGGGAGCGCTTTCGTCGCCGGGCCAGGATTCCAGCCGACATGCAGGCGCTCACGGCTCTGGAAAACCTGCATCTGGTCAAGGACGGAAAAGTGACCCATGCCGGGGCTTGGCTGCTGGCCCGGGACATCACCAAATTCAACACCAGCGCAGCGGTTGCCTGTGCTCTGTTCATGGGCACGGACAAGGTGCGGATTCTCGACCGGCGGGGTTTTTCCGAAGACATCTACTCCATGATCGACCAAGTCATGGACTGGATTTTGTCGAAGATCAATGTCGAGTACATCATCAAGCATGTGAAGCGCGAGGAACGACCGGAGCTGCCGGAAGAGGCGATGCGGGAGGCGGTGGTGAATGCTCTGGTGCATCGCGATTACCGCTCCACGGCCAGCGTGCATGTCTATCTGTTCAAGGACCGGCTGGAAATCGTCAGCCCCGGCGGCCTGCCCGCCGGAATGACCGAGGCCGATCTCGGCACAAAGAGCATCCCGCGTAATCCCTTGCTTTTTGCCATGCTGCACCGCATGGAGGCGGTGGAACACATCGGCTCCGGCATCAAGCGTATCCGCAACCTTTGCCGTGAGTACGGGGTTGCCGAACCGAAGATTGAGGTGTCGGAGCATTGGTTCACAGTGGTCTTCCCAAGACAGGAATTACCGGAAAGCGATAGACAGGCAGAATCAAGTCGAGACCAATTCACATCCCAAGAGGACCAAGTCGGGACCAAGTCGGGACCAAGTAAGGACCAAGTTAAAATTCTACGTCATTGCGAAACGGAAAGCGCAATGGGCGACTTGATGGGTGTTCTGGGCAGGACGAACAGGACCAAGTTCAGGGACCAGGTGTTGGCACCTTTGCTGGAAGCGGAATTGGTGGAAATGACTGTTCCGGATAAACCGCGCAGCAGTAAACAGCGATACCGTTTGACGGCAAAGGGACGTGAGTTTCTTGCTGTACTGGAGCAGCCGCGATGACCCCGACCCCTTACACCGAAGACACCCTGGTCCAACAAACCACGGCCGAGTTCATGGAGCAGAAACTCGGGTGGCGTTCTGTTTTTGCCCACAACAACGAAGACTTCGGACCGGACAGTCTTTTGGGGCGTGCCTCGGATCGGGATGTGGTGCTGGTCCGCACGTTGCGGGCCAAGCTGGTGGAGTTGAATCGAGGCTTGCCGGATGTTGCCTATGACGAGGCTGTGCGCCAGATCACGACCATCAGCGCGGCGCAATCGCTCCTGGCAACGAACCGGGAAAAATACAACCTGCTCCGGGACGGGGTGCAGGTGGGGTTTCGCAATGCCAGGGGCGAATTGGAACGCCAGCGGCTGCGCCTGTTCGACTTTAACGAGCCCTTGAACAACGACTTCCTTTGCGTGCGCGAGCTGTGGGTGCGCGGGGACCTGTATCGCCGCCGGGCCGATATCGTGGGCTTTGTGAACGGCCTGCCGCTGCTCTTCATGGAGTGCAAAAACGTCTACAAGGACCTGCAAACCGCCTATGAGCGCAACTACAAGGACTACCTGGACACCATCCCCCACCTGTTCCACCACAATGCCCTGATCGTGCTCGGCAACGGCATCGAGGCCAAACTGGGCTCCCTGGGCAGCCCGTGCAAATTTTTCCACGATTGGAAGCGGTTGGACGAGGGCGAGCCGGGCGTCGTGGACATGGCAACCCTGCTCATTGGCGTTTGCGCCAAGGCCAATTTCATGGACCTGGTGGAAAACTTTATTCTTTTCGATGAATCCGTCGGGCAGGCCAGGAAAATTCTGGCCCGCAACCATCAGTTCCTTGGCGTCAACCTGGCGGTGGCGGCTGTTCGCGACAGGGAGGCCAGGGATGGAAGGCTGGGGGTATTCTGGCACACCCAGGGCGCGGGCAAAAGCTACTCCATCGTCTTTTTCACCCGCAAGGTGCACCGCAAGCTGGGCGGCAACTTCACCTTCCTGGTCTTGACCGACCGAGAGGATCTGGACACGCAAATCTACAAGACCTTTGCCGGGTGCGGCGTGGTGGACAGCGACCGTGATCCGTGCCGGGCTTCCAGCGGTGATGATCTCAGACAATTGCTGGGCCGGCACAAGTCCCATATTTTTTCGTTGATCCAAAAGTTCCACAAGGATGTCGCCCCTGAAGAAGTGTATACGTTTCGCAACGACATTATCGTGATCACGGACGAGGCCCACCGGACCCAGTACGGCACCTTGGCCCTGAACATGCGCAATGCGCTGCCCAATGCCGGCTACATCGGGTTCACCGGCACGCCCCTGTTTATGGACGACGAGATCACGCGGCGCGTGTTCGGCGATTATGTCTCGACCTATGACTTTCAGCGGGCCGTGGAGGATCATGCCACGGTTCCGCTGTACTACGACGCCCGGGGAGACAAGCTGGGCGTGGCGGTCAACGATCTGAACGAACGGATCGCCGCGAAACTGGAAGAGCTGGAAATCGACGACATTGATGTAGAGCAGCGCCTGGAGCGGGAACTGAAGCGGGACTACCTCATCATCACGCATGGAGATCGGCTCAACCAGGTGGCCCGGGATTTCGTTCTCCATTATTCCTCGGCCTGGGAGTCCGGCAAGGCCATGTTCGTCTGCATTGATAAGGTCACCTGCGTCAGAATGCATAAACTGATCGGATTCTACTGGGACCAGCGCATTCGCGAGCTGGAAAAGGAACTGTCTTGCGCCGCGGACGAGCAGGACGAACAGTACCGGCTCCGTCAAATCGAATGGATGCGCCAGACGCGCACGGCCGTTGTGGTCAGTGAGGAACAGGGCGAGGTGGAGAAGTTCAGAAAGTGGGATTTGGACATCAAGCCGCACCGCCGACTGATCAAGGAGGGCATGGACCTGCCCGAGTCCATGCGCAGCCTGCCCCAGTACAGGAATATGCAACGGCTGGCCCTGGACGACGCCTTCAAGGAGCCGGAACATCCTTTCCGGATCGCCATTGTCTGCGCCATGTGGCTGACCGGCTTCGACGTGCCCTGCCTCTCCACCCTGTACCTGGACAAACCGCTCAAGGCGCACACCCTGATGCAGGCCATTGCCAGGGCCAACCGCGTTCACGAAGGCAAGAACAACGGCATGGTCGTGGACTACTGCGGCATTCTGAAGAGTCTGCGCAAGGCCCTGGCCACATTTGCCGGAAAAAGCGACGGAGCAGGCGACACGGGCGGGGAGACCAATCCGGCTAGGCCGGGCGAGGAATTGCTGGCTGACCTGGCCGAGGCCATTGCCTTTGTGCGGACATTTCTCGCTGAACGGGGAGCCTCTCTGGACGATATCATCACGAAAACAGGTTTTGACCGCAACGCGGCCATATTGGCGGCCAAGGAGACGGTCAACGAAAACGACGAGACCCGCAAGCGGTTCGAGGTCACCTGCCGGGCCGTTTTCGTGAAATTCAAGGCCTGCATCAATGAAAAAGGCGTGAACGCCCACCGGGCGGACCACGATGCGATCAATGTAATCTACAAAAGCCTCCAGCAGGACCGTGAGGAAGCGGATATCACGGACATCATCCGAAAATTGTATGAGGTGGTGGACAAGGCCATCAAGGTGCGGCCGACTCCCGCGACAGAAAACACGGAACCCTATGATATCAGCAAGATCGACTTTGACCGGCTGCGCAGGGAATTTGAACGTATTCGGGCCAAGCGGACCACTGTCCAGAACCTGAAAGCAGTCATCGAACTCCGCCTTCAGCGATTGCTCCAGCAAAATCCGCTGCGCACGGATTTCCAGAAACGCTACGAAGAAATCGTTGCCGACTACAACCGGGAAAAGGACCGGGTGACCATTGAGCAAACGTTCGAAGAGCTGATGCGGATTATTCGGGATATTGACGATGAAGGAAGCCGGGCCGTGCGCGAAGGCCTGGATGAAGAGTCGCTGGCCCTGTACGACCTGTTGCGTAAACCGGAGCTTTCCGCCCAGGATATCAAACGGATCAAGTCCGTGGCCGTGGATCTTTTGCAAACCGTCAAGAACAGGATCAGCGTGATTGAGGATTGGGAAAGCCGGGAAGCAACCAGGGACAATATCCGTTTGACAATCCGGGATTTTCTGTGGAGCGACACAACCGGCCTGCCGGCCGACCACTATTCCGAGGACGACGTGCTTGCCAGGGCCGAGGAGGTCTACCGCCACGTCTACCGCGTCTATCCGACCCTGCCCTCGCCGTACTATGGAGTGCGAGCGGCCTGAGGCCAGGATGCATCGGCACCAGCAAACCGAGGAACCGAGGAACGCCAACAGCACATCCTCGGACAATAGTCTGGACCGGATTGGCACAGGAAGCCCGGAACGCCAATGATCACTCTTCGATCAAGCAGAGGTCGATCCGTCTGCCCGTGCTTGTTGATGCTGCGTCCTGCTCCGGATGGTGGTCTATGGACGGCGTGAGCCAGGTCGATGCGTTAATGGATATGAGGGTGGGGATGACGTACCTTTCCCAAGGTGGAAGGATCGGGAATGGAAAAGGTAGAGACGAAAAAAAAGGGTTCAGACGTTTCCGTCTGAACCCTTGATTTTTCTTGGTGGAGCTGAGCGGGATCGAACCGCTGACCTCTTGAATGCCATTCAAGCGCTCTCCCAGCTGAGCTACAGCCCCGTGCGAAGATGTGGAATTTATCCGAATCGCCGCGGATGTCAAGTCAGAAATGGTTTCGGATAAAAAAATTATCGAAATAATTTGGAGGCGATTTCAGCTACGTGGCGGCCCTGAAATCTGGCGCCTTCAAGTTCGTTTTCGCTGGGCATGCGCTCGCCTTTCGGGCCGACAATGGTGGAAATACCGTAGGGAGACCCGCCGGTGATTTCGTCCATTCGCGTCTGTCCCTTGAACGAGTATGGAAGTCCGACCGTTATCATGCCCATATGCATCAGGAAGGGGATGAAGGTCAGGATCGTGGTTTCCTGGCCACCGTGCTGGGTGGCGGAACTAGTAAAGACGCTGCCCACCTTCCCGACCAGCTTATCCTCGGCCCAAAGTCCTACGGTTGCATCAAGAAACTGTCGCATCTGGCCGCACATGTTCCCATACCTGGTGGGCGTACCGAAAATAATGGCATCGGCCTCGACCAGTTCATCCACGGTGCAGACTTGTACTTCCTGAAGTTTCTTTTGAGCCTCCGTTGCGCCCATTTTCGCAAGAATATCGTCGGATAAAGTTTCCGGAACTCGGCGCAAATCAACTTCAGCCCCCGGAACCTGACGGACTCCTTCGAGAATGCCCTGGGCCAGAGCATGGATGTGGCCGTACATGGAGTAATAGACAATCAATGCTTTCATGGTCAGCTCCTTCGTTTACGATTTGGATTCAGTCAGGCTCCCAAGACCAACTTCCGCGACCCGGCATGATCGTGGAGGTGTTTCAGTGGATCAACCCGGCGGTCAAGAACAAACATAAATCGATCGGCATAGATGTAAACATCGACGTTCCGGATAATTCCCTGAAAAACAAGCTCACGTCTGTTTCGCCATAGAGGACTGCAAGAAAACGATCCTCGCCAGACTTTCCAGTTCCTCGGCCAGGGAGAGGGCCTCGTTCAGGTCGCGTCCCCAGCAGACCAGACCGTGCTTCTCCATGAACATGGCCGGGTAGGCCATGGCCGCTCTGCCAACCTGCTTGGCCAGGTCATCGCATCCCGGATTGAGAGGAGCGAGGCGAATCATTTTGCGGGACCAGACATCAGCTTCGAACAGGGGAAGATCAAGCATCTCGCCTTTGGTTCTGTTCATGCTCAGGGCCAGCAAATACGGCGGATGGACATGCAGGATTGCGTGGGCCTTGGGTTGAAAGGAATAGACGGCCCTGTGCAGGGCAGCTTCCGTCGACGGCTGGCCTGGCCCGAGAACATTACCCGAACTGAGATGAACCCGTGCCAGGTCGCCGGGCTGCAGCCGCCCCTTGGCGCAGCCGGAAACCGTAACAACCATGGCGTCACCCTGACGAATGCTGATGTTTCCGTTCAATCCGGCCATCAGTCCTCTTTCCCAAGCCTGACGCCCCATTCCCTTGATCAGTTGTCCCTCCCGGGCGCTGATTCGCGGTCCCCAGGGAGTGCCGTAGGGAGTGCCCTGATCCGGAACGTCCGAGCGATTCTTTTCAAGAACCGGCTTGAGATCGACAACCGGAGTCCCGTCCAGGGCCTCAAGGGGAAAAACCTCCAGACTGCCCTTTTCCAGGTCGACCCGCATGATCCGTACCTGATGCAGCCCGATGGGGTTTGGCCGATTTGGCGAGCGCAGCGCAAAGACCCCGGTGAGCGGATTGTCCGGATTGTTGCGGGCCCTGGCCTTCAGCGTGTCGCGCTGGGCCTGGTGCAGCCAGGTGATAACCAATACCTCCATTCCGGAGTCAAGCCCTTCAAGGGCGGCAGCATACTCGGAGGCCACGACAATCCGAGCTGCCGGTCCGCCGTCCAGTCCTTGTTTGGGACAATCTTCAAGGCTTTTCAAGGGCGAATCGACAAAGCCGATAGGTGTGAGCGTGATATCCATGTCTTCGCTTTAGTGATGAATGACTTTTTTCAGATCAATGCCGTACTTGCGCATCCGGTTGAGTACGGTAACACGGTTTATGCCGAGAATCCGGGCCGCTTCTGACTTGTTGCCTCCGGACTGGCGCAGCGCCTGGATCAACTGTTTTTTTTGATCGTCTTCCTGGGCGATGCCTTGCACGGGAGTGGCGGCCTGGAATTCCGGCGCCTGAAGCGTAGCAGGCAGGTGCTCCGGCTCGATATGCCCGGAATCGGCCAGCACGAAGGCATATTCAAGACTGCTTTTCAGCTCGCGCACATTGCCGGGCCATGAATAGTCCATGAACATGCGCAAGGTTCGCGGACTGAGGCCCTTGATGTCCTTTTCGCTTTTACAGCGCAACCGCTGGACGAAATAGTCGGCCAGCAGCGGGATGTCCTCTTTGCGCTCCCGCAGTGCGGGCAGATGGATGGGGACGACGTTGATCCGGTAGAAGAGGTCCTCTCGGAACTCCCCGGAATAGATGAGTTCAGGAAGTATCTTGTTTGTTGCCGTAATGATCCGCACGTCAACGGAAAGCTGCCGGTTTTCCCCGACCCTCTCGAAAGTTTTGGTTTCCAGCACCCGCAGCAGCTTGACCTGAACGGACATCGGCAAATCACCGATCTCATCCAGGAAAATGTCCCCGCCGTGCGCCGCCTCGAACCGTCCCTGGCGATGCCGGAACGCTCCAGTAAAAGCGCCCTTGACGTGCCCAAACAGTTCGCTCTCCAGCAGGGCCTCATTCAGGGCCGCGCAGTTGAACTGCACGAAAGGCTCATCGGATCGAGGCCCCAGGTCATGGATGGCTCTGGCCACCAGTTCCTTGCCCGTGCCCGACTCGCCGCAGATGAAGACCGGTGCGTCACTCTGGGCGGCCTTCTCGATCAACTTGAAGATTTTGTGCATTTTGGCGGATCGGCCAACCATGCCATGAAAGATGGTATTTTCATCCAAGAGCCGGGACAGCTGCTGCAGTTCGTTTTCCTTGCGATCCAGCTCTGTAATGTCGGTCAGGGTCTCCACGGCGCCCAGCGGAGTTCCGTCATCAGCAAAAAGCACCGATGCCGTTTTCAGAACGGTGACATACGTCCCATCCTTGCGCATCACGTGACATTTCCGGCGGACGATTTTCCCCTTTTCGAAGAGCTTGCACCATGCGCTCTGGGCGTCCGAGCGAACTCGCATGCAGGCATCGCAATTGAAAATCGTACAGGACAAATCCACAAGCTCCTCGCGTGAATAGCCGGTAATTTCCTCCAGGGCCTTGTTGACCATGCGAATGGTGCCGTTGGTGTCCACCAGCAACAGACCTTCCTGCATGACATCCACGATTTTGCTCCAATGTGCGTCAAAGGGGAAATATTTCGTGTCCTGGCTGTCCAGACAATCTTCATCATCCCCGTATGTTCTTAATTGCATGAAAACTCCAAGTTTTGGTGCAAAAATTCGAGACCATAAAGCCGGCAAAGACATTTGCATGACGTAAAACAGGTAAGCCGGATTCTGGCGAGTAGTTTACTACATGTGTGATAATCGTATGCGACATGATTAATCACCTGTCAATCCAAAACACGCCAACAAGAGGGCCCCCCGCTTCATATCGGAGCAGAATATTCAATTAATAAAAAAAGATAGCCTATTCACTCAGAATGGCATACATTCTGCAAAATGGTTGTAAAAGCAGATCCGGAACTCATCCTCATGCAACTTAATCCACCACCATAAAATCAAAGGAGCTAGCAATGAAAAAGCAGACACTGATGGGAATCGCAACGGCAGTCATTTTGGCTTCATATGTCGGCATTTCCGTGGCCAGCGAATTCGGCAACGCCCGGAAGGGACGTTTCCTTTACCGCCAAACCTGTCGGCCGTGCCACATGGAAAACCCGGTTGGCGAAATTCCGGCTCAGTATCTCGGACCGGATTCCAAAACCCAGGCCGAGTGGAAGCAGGTCTTCGAAAACTACACCGAACTGCCCTGCGCCGGACACTGGGGAGAGCTCTCCGACCAGGACCGTATGGACATCCTGCAGTATGTTCACGACGGCGCCCAAGATTCCCCGACCCCCGCCAAGTGCGGCTGACGGCTTCGGTACCGGAATACTTTTGACATAACCGATCAGCCAGAGGGCCTTTGAGGGCCAACGAAACATGAACGACTCCGGGCCTGTCCGCACCACCTTGATATGAATGCGGACAGGTCGGGCAGGGAGCCAGGTATGGAAAACACGAAAACAATCTCAAGACGGGGATTCCTGCAGGCGTCCGCCGCGGCCATGACCGCCGCAGCCGGCGTTCCGGCCCTGAAAGGCCTCGTGTCCACAGGACATGCCATGGCCCCTGCCCCTCAACAGGGCGAGATCAGCGATCACTTCACGGCCTGCGACATGTGCTTCAACCGGTGCGGCATGATCGCCCGCGTCCGCAACGGCCGTGTCGTCAAGCTGGACCCCAACCCGAAGTTCCTCAAATCCAGGGGCATGCTCTGCGCCCGGGGCAATGCCGCCACGGCCCACATCTACGATCCGGACCGCCTGAAGACCCCTCTGCTGCGCAAGGGCGCCCGGGGTGAAGGCAAATGGCAGCGAATAACCTGGGATCAGGCCATGGACCACACCGCGGAACAGTTCGAGCGCATCGCCGAGAAGTACACCCGCAGCGGAATCATGTTCTCTCCAGGCTCGGACATGCAGTCCCAGTTCATGATCCGTTTTGCCGAGGTCTTCGGTTCCTACAACATCACCTCCCACGAAACCTTGTGCCTGCTGAGCAATCACCGGGCATACCTGGATACCTTCGGCGAAACGCCCTACCCGGACGTGCTGTACACCAAATACATCATCATCGCCGGCGCCAATCCCTACGAGGCCATCATCACCCCGGACACCATCGACCTGATGGAGGCGCGCAAGAACGGCTGCAAGATGGTCGTTCTGGATCCACGCTACACCAAGACCGCGGCCCTGGCCGACGAATGGCATCCCATCCGTCCGGGAACGGACATGGCCTTTTTCCTGGCCCTGGCCCACGTGATCATCCACGAGGGGCTCTACGATCCGGAATACGCCGAAGAGATGCTCTTCGGCCTGGAAGAGTTCCGTTCGCACACGCGCAAGTACAGCCCGGAATGGGCTGCCGGGGAGACCGGCATCCCGGCCGAGGACATTCGGCGCATTGCCAGGGAAATCGCCGCTGCCGCCCCTACGGCCATGGTCTATACCGGCCGGCGCACCTCGGATTACGAGGATTCCACGCAGATTCGGCGCTCCATGGCCATTGTCAACGCCCTGTTGGCAAACTGGGATCGTCCCGGCGGCATTCTGGCTTCGCGAGAAGTCGGCGTGCGCGCCCCATATTTCGACATTCCCTGGTACGACGACAATCCGGATGACCGCATCGACCATGGCATGGCGCCCGGTCTGATCCACCACGAAGGTTCCTTCAAGTTGATGCGCGATGCGATCATCAAGGAGCAGCCGTACCCGATTCGTGGTTGGTTCACCTTCAAGACCAACTTCATGCAAACCGCGGCCAACCGCAACAAGACCATCGAGATGCTCGACCATCTCGATTTCATCGTCAACGCGGACATCACCATGACCGACACCGCCTGGTACTCGGACCTGGTCCTGCCCTCCCCAAGTTTTCTGGAGCGCAACGACCCGGTTTCCGCCCTCCAAGGCTCATCGGCCTGCGCCTGCGCCATCTGGCGGGATGCCGTGGTTCCCGCGATGTACGAATCCCGGGACATGCGCTGGATCTGCACGGAACTGTCCAATCGGCTGGGCTTTCCTGAAGCATTCGACTTCACCTTGGACGAGTACCGAACCTGGCAGCTGGAAAGCATTCCCGAGGCGGCCCAGGCCATCAAGGAAGACGGCGTCTACTACAATCCGAGCAAGGTCTACGGCATCTACTTCGACGTGCCCTTGAAGACCCAGGCCCAGAAGATTGAACTCTACAACCAGCGCTACGTGAACATGGGCCTGGACCCCATGCCGGTATACAAGGCGCCGCGCCGGGAACAAGGCAAGTTCCGGCTCGTGGTAGGGCGCACGGCCTTTTTCACTCACAGCAACACCAACAACGCCCTGCTCATCGAATTCAAGGATGAAAACACCCTCTGGATGCACCCCCGCGCCGCGGCCGGCCTCGGACTCAGGGACGGGGAGCGGGTGTTCGTAACCAGTGATGCCGGACGCGTGCAACTGGCCCTGCGCATCTACGAAGGCATCGAAGAAGAAACCGTTTACATGGCCACGGGGTTCGGGGCGCTCTCACCAGGGCAGCGTCTGGTGCACAAACGAGGCGCCAGCATCGCCGAAGTGCTGGAAGACCACGCGGATCACATCTCCGGCAACATGGCCATGCATGAAACCCTTGTCACCGTCAGCAGGAGGTTGAGCTGATGAAAAAATATGCCATGGTGGTCGACTCGTCGGTCTGCATCGATTGCAAGGGATGCATGGTCTCTTGCAAGGTCCAGAACAACGTTCCCAACGGGTACTGGCGCAACTGGATCAAGCACACGACGCCTGATTTTTCTCGGGGCAAGCTCACCCGGACCCATTTCCAGCCCGGCGGATGCATGCAGTGCGATGTGCCCACCTGTGTTCAGGCCTGCCCCAGCGGGGCCACGTTCAAAGATGCGCAAACCGGCATCGTGCACGTCAATGAAGCCCTGTGCATCGGTTGCGGCAACTGCATCAGGTCCTGCCCTTACGGAGCCCGTTTCCGACATCCGGAAAGACGCGTCCCGAACAAATGCGATTTCTGCTTCAGCTCCGGCCGCCTGGATCGCGGTCTCTTGCCGGCCTGCGTGGACACATGTCCAACCAAGGCCCGGGTTTTCGGCGATTTGAACGATTCGGAGAGCGAAGTTTCCAGGTTGCTGCGGGACAGGCCGGCAGTCCGGGTGACCAGCCGGAACATCGATACCCAGCCCAACATGTACTACCTCACGGCCACGGAACCGGCCGACTGGCCGACGGATGTGGAGTTTCCGGCGGCCTATGCCTCCATGGCCTCGCTGGTCAATCCGGTGGTCAAGGTCGCGGTGGGCCTCTCCGCTCTGGGCGTGGCCGCGATGTGGGTTAAGCAGGCCTTTGCGCCCGATCCCGATGAGACCGATCATGAACCGTCAGCAACCGAACAGGATCGAGGTGCTCCATGAGTGAACAAATGATCCATAGACACACCAAGTTGTCCATTTTCATGCATTGGTTCAATGCGTTCTGCTGGATCGCCCTGCTCCTGACCGGCCTGGGGCTGATCAGCAACCCCCAACTCAACCCCCTGGGTGCATGGTGGCCGAACCTGCTGCGTTCCATCTTCGGCAGCGGTGAGAATCTTCTGGCCGTCCATCAATATCTGGGCATGGTCTGGGCCGGAGCCTTTCTGCTGTATGTTCTGCTCATGCCCAGGGAGACAATCGCTTTCCTGAAAGAGATCTTCAGAATGTCCCCCTCCAGCGACGCAACCTGGTTGATGAAGATGAACCTGAAAATGACCATGGGCAAAAAAGGGCTGAAGCGCTTCGGCATGACCCCGGACATGCCGCCCCAGGGTTTCTACAACGTCGGCCAGAAGCTGTTCGCCCAGGCAACGGTCATCGGCGGCATTGTTATCGTGGCCACGGGCATGGTCATGTTCTTTTCCACGATCTTCCTGAACAATCCCAATCTGGCGGCCTGGTCCCGGGTTATTCATTATCTGACCGTGGGTCTGGTCTTCGCGGGGCTGCTGGTGCACATCTTCATGGCCGCCATTGCCAAGGAAGAGAAGCCCGCCTTCAAGTCCATGTTCACCGGTGAAGTGCCCGCGGATTATGCCAAGCACCACCATCCCCTGTGGTATGCGACCGTGACGGAAAAGCAGGAGAAAGGTTGAGCTGTCACGAGATGTATTTTCAAGGATGTTTTAGAAACAGAAGCATGGCTGATTTGAATCACCATCTTACCCATAGGAGCGGCATCATGCGCAAATATTTATTCCCGATTCAGATGCTCGTCGCGGCATTGTTGATGGCCTTGCTGGCCGGATGCGCCGGTCACAACGGAACGCAGGCCCGGACCTTCCAGCTTGATCCGGCCCAGGTTCCCAACCCCTATCACACGCTGGTGGACATCGAGTTCGTGAAGCCCCTGGTCTTCGAGGCCATGCTGCGAACCGATCCCTCGCCGGACTTCATGATCATCGACTCCCGGCCCAAGCAGCCCCGCTTCGACGTGGGCCATATTCCCACGGCCGTCAGCCTGCCGGACAGCCAGTTCGAACGCATGGCAGCCGAGGTTTTGCCGGCCGACAGAAACGCCCTGCTCGTCTTTTACTGCGGCGGCCTGCACTGCCCCTTGAGCCACCAGTCCGCATGGAAGGCCGAGGCCATGGGCTACACCAACATCGCGGTGTATCCGGCGGGAGATCCGGAATGGGTCGAACAGGGCTACAAGGTCTGGACCGCGCGAGACGTACGCAGTCCGCTGCCGACACTGGACCCCGCCCAGGTGCCAAACCCCTTTCACACTCTGGTCACCCTTGAGGAAGTCCGGCCGTTCGTTTCCAGAGGCGTACTTCTGGCGAATCCCCCGACCGACGTGATGATCATCGATTCCCGTCCCAAGCAGCCCCGGTACGACGTGGGCCACATTCCCACGGCCGTCAGTCTGCCGGACAGCCAGTTCGAGCGCATGGCCGCCGAGGTTCTGCCCGCGGACAAGAACACCAAACTGATCTTCTATTGCGGCGGAACGCATTGCCCGCTCAGCCACCAGTCCGCCTGGAAAGCCGAGGCCATGGGCTACACCAACGTGGCCGTCTACCCGGCCGGCGATCCGGAATGGGTGGAGCGGGGCTACATCGTCTGGACCGCGGACGGCGCGCGTCAGGCCCAGGACCCGGCGCCAACTCCGGCCAAGGCCGCGGCTCCTGCCGGCGCACTGAAGCCCGGCAGCGCGGAAGGGACAGTGGACAACGACTTCTTCGTCCAGTTGATGCGTGACAATCCAGCTAGTATCCAGCTCATCGACGTCCGCTCCCCGGCCGAGTTCTCCGCCGGACACATCCCCGGCGCCAGGAACATGACCGTGGACATGCTGGAAGACAACATCAAGAGCTTTTCCACCGCGGAAAAGCCCATCGTCTTCATCTGCTCCACCGGGGCTCGCAGCGGAGAGGCGTTCTATCTGTTCATGGAAATGCGTCCGGATCTGCAGGAAGTGTACTATGTGGACGCAAACGTCAGCTACACTCCGACTGGCGAATTCGCGATCAACTAATGCTCTGATCGCGGTTCGTTCGAATAGATTAACGCAGGCCGTCCAAGCCCCGTACGCGGGGGGAGGACGGCTTTTTTTGTTCACGTCACGGCACGGGAGGCTCTTATGCACATGAATCGAAACCACTCCGCCAACCGTTCCAAGGCGCTGGCCTTCTTCCTGTTCGTTTTCGTCAGCTCCTGGCCGGCCCTTGCCGCGCCCCAAGACAACACAGCCAAGGCCGCGGAAGAGGCTTCTCCTTTATTCATTCAAGCCCAACGCAGCGCGGAACAAGATGGCTACACGCTGATCACCACCCCGGAACTGCGTCGGCTGATGGATGAAAACCCCAACGTGCTCCTTGTGGACGTGCGCTTCGCCTATGAATTCGTCTCCGGCCACATGCCAGGCGCCATCAGCCTGCCCGTGGATCTGCGCGACCGGGGCGACTTGCCCCGGGAACGCCGCGAAGCCATGCTGGATGTCTTCGGGCCGGACAAGGAGCGGCCCATCGTGGTCTACTGCCGCGACTTTCGCTGACTGCTCAGCGAGATCGCCGCCGCCTGGGCCGTGCGCCTGGGATACGCCAACGTCATCCGCTACCCGGCGGGATACATTGCCTGGAAGGAACAGTACCCGGACCTGCAGGTCTGCGAGGAGCAAACCCAGCGTCTCCAGCCGGACCATTTCTTTCCGCCCTGTCTGCTTACGGTTTCGGACAGACAGCAGGATTTCTCCTATCTGGAAATGACGCAGCCGTCCGCGAACTTTTTACTGGCCGATGTTCCAGCCGAGTTCGTACTGCTCAAGTATTACAGCGAACATTGTTCGCAATGCGTTCAGGAGGCCCAATTGTACAACCGGTTGTTTGCCATGATCCAGGAAGATCCCGGACTCCGCGAACGATTGAAACTGATCGGGATCGGCGTGGGAGACAGCCAGCGCAGTGTCTTGCGTTTCAAAAGAACGCACAACGTGCCCTACCCGCTTCTGGCCGATGAACGCCGGATTCTGTTCGATTCCGTGGGCGGCGGCGAAATTCCGCTGATCTATCTGGTGCGAATCCTGCCGGATTCCCGGGTTCAGGTCGTTTATTACCACGAAGGACACATTGAGGATCTGGGTTCTTTTTTCGATCTGCTGAACAAGATGACCACCCGCGACTGAGAAGCCGCGATTATTGCCGTCTCCTCGGCCCGCATAGATTCCCTGTTTGAAAACGGACAGGGATCTTGCGCTTCAGTGCCGGTTGAGTTACCAATCCGGGCATCGTGAACCGGCTGGCATGCCGGTTGTTTTGTTTTCAAGTAAAGGAACATTTTACAATGTACGCAACATCTCTCCAGGGCCTGCATACCATGGTCTGGGTCTCACTGATGGCCTCCTTGATCGCCGTAGGTTCGTTTTTGTCCATCCCTCTTGGGCCAGTCCCCTTTTCCATGCAGCCGTTTTTCGTGATGCTGGCCGGTTTTCTTCTGGGTTGGCCCTACGGCATGTTCGCGGTTCTGCTCTTTGTCGGAGCCGGAACCATTGGCCTGCCTGTATTTGCCGGCGGCAAATCCGGTCTGGCCGTACTCTTCGGTCCCACCGGCGGATATCTCATCGGCTTTGTCCTGGCCGCGGGCGCCATCGGCCTGATCACCAGAGCCCGAAAGGCCGAATGGTCGCCCGGCATTGCTCCGGGATGGATTCTCGGACTGGGAGCCGGATTCGTGGGGTTGGCCCTGGTGTATGCCTGTGGCCTCCTGAATCTAGTGCGGATTCTGGACATCGGCTGGCAAAAGGCAATGGCCGTCGGTTTTCTGCCCTTCATCATCCAGGACCTGGTCAAGCTTGTCATGGCCGTGGCTACTTGGCGGTTCATGCATCTGCGAGGATTGCTGCCCCGGTGATTAATGCGGTAGCTCTTCATTTCGCCCATGATTCCAGCCGTACCATCCTGCATGACATCGGATTTGCCCTGGAATCCGGTGCCATTCTGGGGCTGGTCGGCGCCAACGGAGCCGGCAAGTCGACTTTGCTCGCCCTGCTGGCCGGCCTGCTCCAGCCCGTATCCGGCAGGCTCGAGATAGCCGACCTGGATGCTTCTACCCAAAGCAGCGCCATCCGTAGACTGACGGCTTTGGTGCTCCAGGAAGCGGACCTGACCATCATCGGTTCGACCATTGCCGAAGACATCTGCCTGGGTCTGCCTCCTGAACGACATCCCGAGGCCCTGGCCCTGGCAGCACGCCTTGACCTTCCTGATCCGCAAACTCCCGTCCACATCCTGTCCCACGGCCAGAAACGTAAATTGTGCCTGGCCGCAGCGCTGCTGCGCAAACCGCGGATCCTGCTTCTGGACGAGCCCTTCGCCGGGCTGGACTACCCCGGCATCCGCGAAATCCGGGCCATGCTTCAAGCCAATCAGGCAGCCGGACTGACCCAGGTCATCGCCGTCCACGATCTGGAGCCTCTGGCGGATCTGGCGCACCTCTGGCTGGTCCTGGCCCACGGCCGCCAGGCGGCGTTCGGCTCCCCGCAGCAGGTTTTTCCCGGACTTGAGGCCATGGACGTGCGCCCTCCCTGTTCCTGGAAAGCCGGGCTGGGCATCATTCCTTGGGATGCTCCCGAGCAAGCACCCCGGCACTGAAAAATATGGCCCGGAATCCGTTCCTCGCCCCCGCCCCGCGCAACGCCTGGGGCCGCCTGCTCATGGACCTGGATTCGCGACCCAAGCTGGCCTTTGCCGTGCTGGCCGGGCTGGTCTTGTGGCAGCTGCCCCTTCCGGTGCTGTTCATGATAACGCTGCTGGGAGCCGTATCCTGTCATGCCCTGAGCGCATTTTCCCAGACAAATCGAAACTTGTGGCGCGCGGCGCTCATCTTTGTCCTGGTCTGGGCCGGGCTGAAAAACGGTCTGGATCTTGTGGGAGGAGGCGGTTTCCCGGCAAGTCTGGCTGCCGGAGCGGACCTCGGCCTCAGACTGAGCACTCTGATGCTCCTGGGCTTCACCCTGACGCTCTCCGCGTCGCCGCGTCGGCTCGGAGTGGGACTGGCCTGGTATCTCCGGCCGGTCCTGAGAAATAAAGCCTGGCAAGTCGCCCTGTCCCTGGCCCTGATGATCCATTTCCTGCCCCTCTCCCTGGCCGCCGCCAGCGGACTGAACCAGGGCCTCTCCAGGCGGTGGACCCATTGTCCGTGGACCAGTCGCATCCGCCTGGTCCCCCAGGCCCTGCTGCGGGTTCTCAGCCAAGCCACCTGGACCCAGACCCTGGCCGTTGCGGCCCGAGATCTGGATCAGCCGGAAGCCTGGAGGCCGGAGCGCCATGTCTCTGCACGAGAGTGGATCATGGCCCTCGTTCCGGGATTGGGCTTGGTTGGGATTTCCATGTTTTTCTAGGAGAGCAGTCGGAGTTTTTCCCCACTAACAAATTCGTGACTCCTACAACGGCCAGACCCAAAGCAGCATGGGCAGTGCAACGATGATAACCAGGAGATCCGTGGGCAGGCCCATGCGCCAGTAGTCTCCGAAATGAAAGCCGCCCGGGCCGAGAATCAGAGTGTTGTTCTGGTGCCCGATGGGCGTCAGGAAGGCGCATGACGCGCCGATGGCCACGGCCATCAGGAAGGAGTCCGGATTGACGCCCAACTGGGCCGCGGTGCTCAGGGCGACAGGGCACATCACCGCCGCTGTGGCGGCATTGTTCATGAAGTCGGTCATGAGCATGGTTACGACCAGAATCACCGCCAATCCCAATACGGCCCGCCCCTGGGCCACGTTGTCCAGCAGGAATCGAGCGATCATGTCCGCCGCTCCGGTGGAAGCCATGGCGCCGGCCACCGGCAGCATCGCCCCCAGCAAAACGATTACCGGCCAATCAACGGAATGGTACACCGAGCGCAGGGAAACCACGCGCAAGGCCATCATGGCCAACACGCCCGAGGCAAAGGACACCGCAACCGGGGCCAGCCCCAAGGCCGCACCGGCCACCGCACCAGCCATGATCAGAGTCGCCTTCAGGGCCTGTCCCTTTTCCGGAACCCGGACATCGCGCGGCGCCAGGGGCAGGCAGCCGAACTCCGACGCAAAGCCGGACAGCACTTCCGGTCTGCCCTGCAGCATCAGGACGTCACCGGCTTGAATGGACGTGTCCCGCAACCGCTTGATGGAGCGATGACCGCTGCGCGAGATGGCCAGCAGGTTGATTCCGTACCGGCTGCGCAGCTCAAGATCCCTGGCGGAGCGGCTAATCAGGGTGGCATTCGGCATGGCCACCAATTCCTGGATGACTATTTCGCTGGTCTCGATTTTCTCTTTGTTGTTTTTCGCTGACGTTGGCTCTGCTTTCTCCGTCTCTTCATTCCTGGTATCGATTTTCGCTCCGGATTCTTTTCCGCCCTGGTTCTCCTCGTCGCTTTCAGGCGGCGGCAGGACATTTTCTTCGAGCTTCAATCCCAGATCCAAGAGCACAGTGGCCAGGGACTTCGGTTCGGACTGGATGACCAGAATATCGCCGTCCTGCAGAATGCGCCCGGGATAGGGCGCGGAAAGACGGAATCCCCTGCGAACCATGGCGATAATCAAGGCATCGGCCGCATCCAGGGTCCGTTCCACCTCCCGCAACGGTTTCCCCACCACCTTGCTGTCGCTGATAACGCGCACTTCAGTGGTATACACGGCCGTATCGAAATCGTCCGTGTCCGTTTCCTTGCGCTCCGGCACCAACCGCCAACCGATCAGAATGATGAAGGCTAACCCGGACAGGGTCACGGCCAATCCCACGGGCAGGAAGTCGAACATCCCGAAACCGGCGGACCCTGCCTCGGCCCGGAAGCCGGAGACAATGAGATTGGGCGGCGTACCGATCAAGGTCATGGTTCCGCCCAGAATGGAGCCGAAAGCCAGCGGCATCAGAACCTTGCCCCGGGACAGCCCCTGTTTGGCGGCAGTCTTGACGCCCACGGGCATCAGCAGGGCCATGGCTCCGACATTGTTCATGAAACCTGACAGCAGCGCCGCCAACCCCGTCAGCGAGGCAATGCTCATGGTCTGACCGGCGGCAGCCGGCAGAACCTTTCTGGCCAGGTCATCCACAGCTCCTGAAACCTGTAGGCCATGGCTGAGTACCAGCACGCAAACCACGGTAATAACAGCCGGGTGGCCGAATCCGGCAAAGGCTTCGCCTCCGGGCACCAGCCCCATGAAAACGCAGACCAGCAGGGCTCCGGCGGCGACCATGTCATGGCGCCATTTGCCCCAGATGAACATGCCCATTGCGGCCACGAGTATGGCCATGATCGTCATCTGATCCTGCGTCATGCCATAAACCTCACGTTAACGTGATCATTCCCCGCCCGTTGTCCTGCGAAGTCGCGGCAGGACATGCAAATTTGCCCAGACCAGTCCCATGGCCTCATAGATGGCTCGCTCGGTGCGGCGCAGGGCGCTTGCCGAGGGGAAAAACTCCCCAGGTGAAAATTGGCCGTCTGAATCCTTGACCAGAAAATCCGCGGGAGCGGCAACGGGACTCAACCCCGCTGCCCGGGCGAACAGAACCGCCCGCGGCATGTGTGAGGCCGACGTGACCAGGATGAAATCCATCTCCGAACCCAAATTCCTGCGTAGTTCCAGCGCTTCTTCAGCGGTATCCCGCGACTCGGTGAACACAATGATCCGTTCCGGGTCGACCCCAAGTGCCATGGCGGCGTCGGCCATGACCTCGGCATGGGACACGGGATCGAAAATCGCTCCGCCGGTGAAGACGAGCACACTCTCCGGAAGCAGGCGATGCAAACGGATTCCTTCGATCAACCTCGCTTGGGAGGCGTCTGACAGCCGCCCCGTATGCGGCAAACGAGCATCGGACTGATGCCCTCCACCCAGGACGACAATATGGCGGATATTCGCGAGCCCCTCGACAGTCCGGAGCGAATCATGCCTGCGTTCAAACGGATCCAGCAATCGATCCGCGACCGGACTCCATCCGGCTCCCAGGAAGAACACGGTCCCCAGAACGAGCATGCCCTTTGCCAATCTCTGCCGCCGGCTACAGCACAAAACAATCAGTCCGGCGAGCAACACCAAACCGGCGAGACTCAACGGCATGCAGAGCAGCCCGATAATTTTTTTGGCGATAAACATGAGGATCACCGGCAAAAGAATGTGCGAGACCGCGAAATCAAGATGAGCCGGGCCTCAGTTGAACGGTTGTGCCATGTACAATAACACCCTTGTGCGCTAAATTCAGGACATGGCGAGACCGCCGCACTGTTATCCATCGAGGAGAACGATATGCCTATTTTTGAATATTCCTGTCCGGACTGCAATCTTGTTTTCGAGGACTTGACCCGGGCTTCGGATCAGGGAGACAAGACCTGCCCACAATGCCGGTCCGACAGAGCCGCAAAGATTCTTTCCGTCTGCAGCAAGCCGGCTACCGCGGGCTCGAGTGCCGGTTCCTTCGCCGGGCACTCTGCACCCGCTTCCGGCTGTTCTTCAGGGAGAGGATTTTCCTGAGGCGTGTAGTTCGGCTTCAGGTCTGAAGCCACTCATCCAGGCCGCACCGGCGGCAGCCCGGACAACCCGCCCCCGATTCTCCCGAGACGAGTATCGAAGGGCACGGCGGGGTCTTGCGCCGTGCTCCGACTTTTTCCCATTCCTGCCGAAGATATTTCCGACTGACCCCCAAATCGATGACTTCCCAGGGAAACACTTCGTCGTTCCCCCGCTCCCGGTCCAGATACCAGGACGGATCACCGGACCATTCGGACAGGGCATCGGCCCAGACATCCTGTTCCCGGCCTTGATTGGCCGCGGCCAGATGAATCAAATCATGGACACGCGCGTCTCCCCGGGCCAGCAACCCCTGCAAGCGCGCCAGCCAAGGCGAATCCGAGCGCACCTGCACTCCGGGTATCTTTTTGGCCGATCGGCGCACCATGGCAATCCGTTCCTTGAAAGTCTGCTCATCGGCCATGGCCGCCCACTGAAGCGGCGTCCAGGGCTTGGGCACCAGGCAACCGAGTCCCAGCGAGATCAGCTTCAGGTTCGTCTTGCGCTTCACCGCGCCGCTGGTTCTGGCCAAGTCCACTTCCTGAAGAAAGCGTCCGAACTCTTCCCAGTCCGCTTCCGTCTCCCCGGGCCAGCCCACCAGGAGATAAATTTTCAAATGGTTGAACCCTTTGCGCGAAAGCAGTTCCACGGTGCGCAAAAACGCCTCTTCCCGGACATGCTTGTTCATGGAGCAACGCAGCCCATGGCTGGACCCCTCCAAAGCCAGGGTCACGGTCCTCGTGCCCAGCCCGCGCAGGATGTCCAGCAGTTCCTCGCTCACGCCCTCGGCGCGCAGGGAGGACAGGGAGACATCCACTTTCTGCTCCCGCAGCCAGACCAGAAACGGGATCAAATCCGGCCAGTCCGTCAAGGCCGTGCCCACCAGCCCCACCTTGCGCGGCTTTGCCTGGAGCACGCGCTCCCGCAGAACCTCCACGGCCGCCAGACGGGGGGGGCGATACATGTACCCCGCGGCGCAAAAGCGGCACCCATGCGGACAGCCGCGATTGACCTCCAGCAGCAGGGTATCCCGAAACACGGCGTCCGGCGACGTGAAGCAGGATGTCACCGGTGCGACAAGTTCGCTTGCGGACCGGTCGCCGACATGCACGGCCCGGCGCACCGGAAGCGGGCTTTGTCCCGGCACGTAGACGCCGGGTATGGTCGCCACGGTCTCCAAGGCCAGTGAGCGGGAACCATTGCGAATGTAGATATCGGCCAGGGTCGTCAGACACTCCGCCAGCCCGGCCTCGGCCTCGCCCACCCAAAACAGATCCACGCTGGGCGTGATTGGGGCCGGATTCAAAAAAGCCAACGCCCCTCCGGCCATGATCAGGGGCCAGGAGGAGCGTTGGACAGCCAAGGGAGGAATTGCTGAAACGTTGAGGATGCGGAGCAGGGCAAGATAGTCGAACTCATAGGTCAGGCTGAACGCCACGACGCCGTACTCGTTCAGTCCACGGCTCCCGGCAGGCCGCACGAGTTTGGCCTGATCCGGGTCCCAGAACACCGGTTCAACCGCCAAATTGGACTTGGCTTCCAGGAGTTGCAGGACCGCCTGCCATCCCAGACTGGAATAGGCCAGGCTGGCCTTCTGCGGAAAGACCAGGGCAATGGGCAACCGCCCGCCCCATTCCCGTTCCGGGACGGAAATGAGCCGGGCTTCCCGCCGACGGCGCTTCACCCGAGCCTCCGCGCTGATTTACAAATCGTGACTAGTCCGCCTGTTTGCGCAAAAAGGATGGAATTTCGAATTCCTCTTCATCAAAAATGAAGTCATCGCCCCCGCCGCCGGACGCAACCCTAAGCATTTTGTTCGACGCCTGACCGGAAGGACCGGAATGTCCCGCATGAGCGGAATGACCGGGATGAGCCGAATAGCTCCCATGGGCGGAATGGCTCTGCTCCGATTTCAACCCCTTGCGCAAATATGCCGGAATGCTTCTGTCTTCGTTCCCGGTGGGAACATACGGTTTGCGGACGACATTTCCGGAATTGCCGACATTGCTGCGTACCCCCCCCAGGTCGATCACCCGGGAAGCGTCCTCGCCGCGTCCGCATGCAGCGGATGTCGTGCCGATGCCCGTGGCGATGACCGTGATCCGCATTTCGTCGCCGGCTTCCTCATCGAACACCGTACCGAAGAAGATCTTGGCATCGTCATGGGCCGCTTCATGAATGATGCTGGCGGCCTCGCTGACTTCGTCAATGGTCATGTCCGGAGCGCAGGTGATGTTCAGCAGCACGCCCTTGGCGCCATCAATGCTCACGTCTTCAAGCAGCGGGCTGTTGATGGCCTTCAATGCCGCTTCCCTGGCCCGACCTTCGCCCCTGGCAATGCCGGTGCCCATCATGGCCAGCCCCATTTCGGACATCACGGCCTTGACGTCCGCGAAGTCCAGGTTGATCAGGCCGGGAACCATGATCAGGTCGGAAATGCCCTTGACCGCGTAGAACAGGACCTCGTCGGCCTTTTTGAGCATGTCCAGGAAGGCCGCTTTCTGCGAGGCCAGCGAGAGGAGCCGGTCATTGGGGATGGTGATGATGGTGTCCACGGCATCGGCCAAAGCTGCCGCGCCCTTTTCGGCCTGAAGCAGTCGCTTCTTGCCTTCAAAATAAAACGGCTTGGAAACAACGGCCACGGTCAGGGCTCCCATTTCCCGGGCTACCTGCGCGATGACCGGAGCGGCGCCGGTTCCGGTTCCGCCGCCCATGCCCGCGGTTACGAAAACCATGTCCGCCGGTTCGAGCATCTTGCGGATCTGGTCCACGCTCTCCAGCGCGGCGTCCCGACCGATGTCGGGGTTGGCGCCGGCTCCCAGCCCCTTGGTCAGCTTTTCCCCGAGCTGGATTTTGTATTCGGCCCGTGATCGATTCAAGGCCTGCAGATCCGTGTTGGCCGCGATAAAAGTGACTCCCTTTAATGACGAGGAAATCATGTTGTTCACGGCATTGCTTCCGCCCCCGCCGACGCCGACGACCTTGATCAAGGCATTCGTGTCATTCTCAAGTTCCATGAATTGCATCTCTACTCCTCCCTGCTTCGGTTTCCCATGGTCAAATTGTCTTCAGTCAGAATCCAGCTCCGCAACAAGCGATCTTCCGGCATCATTTCGTTTTTTCTTTCGTCAGGACGATTTTCGGACACAGGTCAGGAGACATCCGAGAACCACTTTCGCATTCTGTTCAGAATGCGGTTGAAAATATGCGTATCCCGAATCCGAAACCGCTGATCCAGGCCTTCCTTGCGCGCCCCGTACATCAGCAATCCCACCGCGGTGGAATACATCGGATTCATCACCACGTCCTTCAAGCCACCTACGTCCCGGGGGTACCCGACCCGGGTCGGGAGATTAAAAATCTGCTCTCCCAGTTCGGCCATTCCGTCCAGCAGCGAAGACCCCCCGGTCAGCACGATACCCGCCCCAATCAGGTTCTTGCAGCCTGACTGATTCAGGTCCTGTTCCACCAGCGCCAGAATTTCCTCCATCCTCGGCTCGCAAATTTCAGCCAGGACCCTTCTGGATACCCGCCGCGGCTCCCGTCCGCCAACGCTGGGCACATCGATGATTTCATCCTTCTGCACGATGTCCGTCAGCGCGCAGCCGTACTTGATCTTGATCTTTTCCGCGGCCAGCATGGGCGTGCGCAGGCCGAAGGCAATGTCGTTGGTCAGGTTGCTCCCGCCCAAAGCCAGGACCGAGGTGTACTTGATCGAATTGTTGGAAAAAATGGCTACATCCGTGGTTCCGCCCCCCACATCGACCAGGGCCACGCCGATCTCCCGCTCCTCCGGGGTGAGCACCGCTTCCGTGGAAGCCAGTGACTGCAGGACAATGTCCGCGACATCCAATCCGGCCCGGTGGCAGGAGCGGATAATGTTTTGCGCGCTGCTCACCGCTCCGGTGACGATATGCACCTTGACCTCCAGGCGCACGCCGGCCATGCCGATGGGATCGGCAATGCCGTTTTGTTCGTCTACGATGAATTCCTGGGGCAGGATGTGGATCACTTCCCGGTCCAACGGGATGGCCACGGCCTTGGCAGCGTCGATAACCCGCTCAACATCTTTTTGCGTGACCTCGCCGCCCTTGACCGCGATCACGCCATGGCTGTTGAAACCCTTGATATGGCTGCCGGCGATGCCGGAATAGACCGAGCGGATCTCGCACCCCGCCATCAATTCCGCTTCTTCCAGGGCTTTCTTGATGCATTGCACGGTCTGTTCGATGTTCACCACGACGCCTTTGCGCAGTCCCGAGGACGGAGCCGTACCGATTCCCACGACGTCCACGCCGCCGGGAGTGGCCTCTCCGACCACGGTGCAGATTTTCGTGGTTCCGATGTCCAGGCCGACGATGAGATCGGACTTGGACGATGATTTCTTGGCCATCCTTTTGCTCCTCGATAGTTTTTCCGTCAGGGCTGTCTCAGCTGGACCCACGCCTTGCCCGACATGACCGTCAACCGCGCGGTGTTCTGGAGTTCCCCTCTCGCCGTCAGATCCTCCCACACCCGGTTCATGATCCCGCGGTGCTCGCGCCACCCGGAAAGGTCGAAATGGGCCACCATGCCCCGATCCTCGAGATATAATCGCACGATGTTGGCGTCTTCAATTTTCAGCCAGGCAACTTCCGAGAAACTGAACGGAAATTCCAGCCGCTCCACCGCGCGCACCCATTCGTCCATCAACCGCCAGTTCGGCTCGATGCCTTCCTCGATGATCAGGGCGGGCAAGGAAACGAATTTCCCGATTTCCAGAGCGACGATGGGAACTCCGTTCCGATCCGCATAATACAGGGCGCTGCCGCGTTGGATCCAGAAAAATGGCTCCCGCTCCACAATGTTTATGACCAGACCGTCGGGCAACGTCCGTCTGACGGTCACGCTTTCAATCCAGGGGTTATTTTGCAGCTTGCGGCTCATCTCTCCCAGGCTGACTTCAAGGATGTTCATCCCCACGCCAACGCCGCTCAGATTCAGAATCTCCACTGTGGACAACTGACGGTTGCCATTGACGTCCACATGCGAAACCGCAAAATGCGTGGAAGAAGTCAGGGTGCGGTAACCGTAGATCAGCCCCAGGCTGATCCCGCCCAGCAGGGCCAGGATGATCGCCAGAACAAAGCTCCAACCCACTGCGCGAAGCAGAAGCACTATGACTGTCAGCGTCGTACCACCCCGGCGGCTTTGCGCGGTTGCGACGTTTCTGGCAGCTTTGGTCGGCTTCTGCCTCGGGGCGGCGGGAGCTGCCTTCTTGCGCGTCCACTTGTTGCTCTTGCGCGACGTGGGCGCGAACCATCCGCCCGACCTTTCACGGACCACGGCCACGCTCATGGAATGATCCTGACCTCGGTGGCCAATGCCACCCCGAAATGTTTCCAAACCCGTTCCCTGGCCATGTCCAGCAGCTCGAAGGCGTCGCTGGCCGAGCCGCCGCCCAGGTTCACCAGGAAATTGGCGTGCTTGTCTGAAAAGGCCATTTTTCCGAGCTCAAAACCGCGCAAGCCGGCCTGGTCCAGGAGCTTGCCCGCCGGTTGTTCCGGAGCCGGGTTCTTGAAGACGCACCCCGCCGAGGCCATGGTCACCGGCTGGGTCTGCTTTTTCCGGCCATACCATTGCTGCATTCGGTTCCTGATCATGGAAGGCGTGGACAATCCAAGCCGCAAGCGGATCGCGACCACGATCTGCAAGGCGTCATCCATCCCGGAGTCGAAGCGCCGGTATCCGAACTCCATGTCCGCTGCTTCCTTCCAGACGCACCCCTGGGTAGGCGTCCAAATCCGTACCTGTTCCAGAACATGGACCATTTCCACGCCGTACGATCCGGCATTCATGGCCACGGCGCCGCCCACCGAACCGGGAATCCCCGTCCACTGCTCCAATCCGCCAAACCCTCGCGAACGGCACCAGGCGAGCAAGCGAGGCAGACGCAGCGCCGCGGGCACCTGGATCAGGGCGAAGTCCCGGCCCGTTTCCAGAACCTCCGGCTCACCGGGTTGGACCAGGCGGACCAGCACCAGGGGCAAGCGTCCATCCTTGGCCAAAACATTGCTTCCCTCACCAAGAACCAGCGCCTCGCCACCCAGGGACGCGAGTTGCACTTGCAGACCGTCCAGGTCCCGCTCATCCTCCAGGATGATTTCGGCAATGGCTGCACCTCCGAGGCGCAACGTCGTCCTTTCGGCCAGGACCGGATCAGTCAGGATTCTCACACCGCCTCCAGATAGCTCTGACCCACCTGCCACACGCTTCCCGCGCCCAGGGTCAGCAACACGTCCCCGGGCCGCAAAATCTTGGGCAGAGCCGCACCGGCTTTTTCCATGTCCGGAAAGAACGTCACCGGAGTCTTGCTGACCTGCCGGATGCCCTGGGCCAGACTGATCCCGCTGATTCCCGGCAGTGGAGCTTCGGATGCCGGATAGATCTCCAGAAGCAGCAATTGCTGAACTCCCTCGAAAGCGCGGCAGAAATCCCCGAACAGTGCCTTGGTCCTGGTAAAGCGATGCGGCTGGAACAGCACCACCAACCGACGTCCTGGAAAATATTCCAGCGCGGTTTGAATCGTGGCGACGATCTCCTTAGGGTGGTGCCCGTAGTCATCCACCACGGTGACGCCGCCGCCCTCACCCTTGATCTCGAAACGCCGTCCCACGCCGCCAAAGTTCTTCAATCCCCGCAACACTGCATCCCTGGGCAGCCCGGCTTCAATGGCCACGCCCACCGCGCCCAGAGCGTTCAGGACATTATGTCGTCCCGGATGGCCCAGGTTGACCTCTCCCCACGGCTGGCCGCGCCAAAAGATCTGGAAATGATTGCCCGGATGATTTCTGAGCGGCACTCCGCGCACGTCGTTGTCCTGGCCGAATCCGTAGGTCACCACGGGCCGCCGCACCTGGGGCAGGACGTCCTGCACGCCGGGATCGTCGCCGCAGACCACGTTCAAACCATAGAAGGGAATCTTGTTCATGAACTGAACGAAGGCGCTTTTGATGGTCGCCAGGTCCGGATAGAAATCCAGGTGGTCGGCATCGATATTGGTCACCACGCTGATGATCGGAAAGAGGCACAGAAAGGAACCGTCGGATTCGTCCGCCTCGGCGATGAGGTATTCGCCCTGCCCCAGCAGGGCGTTGCTGCCGTAGCTGCGCAAACGCCCGCCGATGATCACCGTGGGGTCAAGACCGGCCTCCATGAAAATGGTCGCCAAAAGAGAGGTGGTGGTGGTCTTGCCATGGGTTCCGGCCACGGCGATGCCGGTGCGCAACCGCATCAGCTCCGCCAGCATCTCCGCCCTCGGGATGACCGGTATGCCGCGTTCCCTGGCTTCCTGCACCTCGGGATTGTCGTCCCTGACGGCGGTGGACTTGACCAGGACCTGGGCTCGGCCCAGATTTCCGCGACTGTGTCCCACCGAAGTGATTGCGCCCAACGACCTCAGATGGTCCAGGACCGGTCCGGTAGCCAGATCCGACCCGGACACTTCATAGCCCAGGTTCAGCAGCACCTCCGCAATGCCGCTCATCCCGGAACCGCCCAGACCGACCATGTGTATGGATTTGACTTTCGACTTCATGTTCCGTGCACCAAACCTTCAAGTTCCCGGACCACCGCGGCGCCGGCATCCGGCCGCCCCAGTTCCCAGGCAGACTTGCTCATGTCCCGCAGCTTGCCGGGAATATCCAATAAATCCTTGACCACCGCCCACAACTGGACCCGCGCCAGATAACTTTCCATCAACACCATGGCTGCTCCAGCCTGTTCCAGATGCCGGGCGTTGAGCATCTGGTGGTTGTGGGTGGCATAGGGAAAAGGAATCAACACGCTGGGCTTGCCCATGGCGGTCAATTCCGCCAGGGTGGTTGCCCCGGCCCGGCAGACCACCAGATCCGCCCAGCCATAGGCCTCGGCGACATTATCGATGAACGGTTCCACCCGGGCCTTGTCCCACCCCGCCTGACTGTATCCGTTTGCGACCCGTTCCAGATCCGCCGGTCCGGTCTGATGCCATAGCGAAATTCGTTCTTCCTGAAATCCGTCCAGGGATTCCAACACCGCCTGGTTGATGGCTTTAGCACCCTGGCTGCCCCCCAGAATCAGGACGTTGCGCCGGGGACTTTCACCGGCGGGCTCAATGGTTCGCAGTTCGCGCACCGCTTGCCGCAGGGGATTCCCCGTGTACACGACCTTGTCCGGATCGAAGAACCCGCGCTCATCGGGCAGGGAAAGCAGCACCTTGCGCACCAGTCTGCCCAGGAGCCTGTTGGTCATACCGGGAAAACCGTTCTGTTCATGGATGGCCGTGGGAATGCGGCTCATCCAGGCCGCCAGAACCGTGGAAAACCCGGCGTACCCGCCCAGTCCCAGGACCACGTCGGGTTTGAAGCGGCGCAGAATCCCCATGGCCTGAACCACGCTGCGCGGAAGCCATCCCAGGATGCCCAGGGCCCGCCAGCCCCGCCCCAGAACCCCGGCTACGGGAAGGGCCTCGAAGGCCAACCCAGCTTGGGACGCTAATTTTCCCTCCGGACCACGTGTACCGCCGACAAACAGCAATTCAATCGCTGGATGGCGGGCTCGCAGCTCCTCGGCCACGGCCAGGGCCGGAAAGATATGGCCGCCCGTGCCGCCCGTGGTTAAAATCACCCTGTTCATGCGCGACCGCCTGTCCTGGAAAGATTCAACAAAACGCCCACGCAGAACATGGAGATGACCAGACTCGATCCGCCGTAACTCAAAAACGGCATGGGCACCCCCTTGGGTGGAACCACCCCCAGCACCACGGCCATGTTCAGCACGGCTCCCAGAGCCAGGATGAGCAACATCCCAAAGGCGATGAACCGTTCCTGCATCCCTTCCTGGATTCTGGCGATGCGCATGCCCCGCCAGAAGAGCAGAGCCATGAGAATGAAGATCATGGATATCCCGAGAAATCCCAATTCCTCGCCGATCACCGCCAGGATGAAGTCGGTATGCGCCGCGGGCAGAAAAAAGAGCTTCTGTTTTCCGGCTCCCAGGCCGGCGCCCAGCCACCCCCCGCTTCCCAGAGCGTAGAAGGATTGCACCAGTTGGTAGCCGACATCCTGGGCGTCCTGAAATGGATCCAGGAAGGCGAACCATCGCCGGAAGCGGTAGGGTGAACTCATGACCAGGAATATTGCGGCCATTAAAGCTAAAAAGGAGGTTGCCCCCAAATGGACCAGCCGGGACCCGCCGACCAGGCTGATGCAGAACAGCAACAGCATCAGGGATGCCGCGCCGCCGAAATCAGGCTGGGCCAGCAGAAACAGACACAGCATGCCGGTTATGCACAGCGGCGGCAGAAAGCCAACGCTGAAGGAGCGGATCATTTCCTGTTTGCGGCTGAAAAACGAGGCCAGGTAGAGAACCAGCGCCACCTTGGCGATTTCCAGCGGCTGAACCGCAATGGGGCCCAGGGACAACCAGCGTTTCGCGCCCCCGGCCTGTATTCCCAGTGGGGTGAAAATGGTCAACGCCAGCAACCCAGCGGCCACCGCAAGCCAGACATACACGAATCGCAGATAGAGTTGGCGCGGAAGCAGCGCCGCCACGGCCATGACGCAGAGTCCCACGATCAGGAACACCATGTGCCGCTTGAAAAAAAAGTACTTGTCCCCCCAGAACCGCTCCGCCATGATTCCGCTGGAACTGAGGACCATGATCAACCCCAGCCCGCACAGCACGATGGTTAAGGTCAGCAGCCAATAATCCATGTCGGGCTGCTGTCCCGCCCGCCGCGCCGCGGTTCCCTGTTCGGAAAGAAGGCTAGCCATGGTCGCGCTCCGCCAGGACTTTGGCATGACGCTGAAAAGCCATGCCCCGCTCTTTATAATTCGCGAAGAGGTCGAAACTGGCCGTGGCCGGGGAGAGCAGCATCACGTCCTTCTCTTTCGCCGTAGCCCAGAGCCGGTCCATGGCCGCTTCCAGCGTCGGTTCCCAGGACAACGGCACATTTGCTTCAGTCCATGCCTGCTCAAATATTTCGCGACTTGCGCCGAACAGCCCGACATGGCGAACCTTTTGCGTAAGCAAGGGCTTCAGACCCGCCAGATCCCCTCCCTTGAACACCCCACCGGCCAGCAACAGCAGAGGCCGGTCAAAGGCCTCCAGGGCCGCCCGCAAAGATTGAACCGTGGTGCCCTTGGAGTCGTCCACGAAGAGCACGCCGTGGTATTCCGCAAAACCCTGCAGTCGGTGGGGCAACGCCTCGAATCCGTCCAGGGCCTTCTGCGCGGCGGCCTCGTCCAGTCCAAAGGCTTTGCAGGCCTGGAAGGCCGATTCAATATTGCCTTGATTATGCCGTCCTGGCAGGGCCGGGCAGGTCAGCCGGGAAACCGGTTCAACAAACACTTTCCGCGAGCGAATTTTAAGATGGCTTTCCACCAGCTCCCGCAGTTCGCCGGAAATGATCGCCGTGTCCTGTGGCTCTTGCCCCGCGAACAGGGAAAGCTTGGCCTGGACGTACTCATCCATGTCCTGATGGTAATCCAGGTGATTCGGGCTGATGTTGAGCAGCACGGCCACTTTGGGATGCAGGGACGTTGTATTCAGAAGCTGAAAGCTGCTTACTTCCAGAACGAGAATGTCCGCTTTCTCCCGGTTGTTCGTCCGCCGGTCTAAGGCATAGCGGCACAGCGGCGTACCGATGTTCCCCCCCACGAAGACCTTGCGGCCCATGGCTTCCAGAAATGCGCCGATCAATGTCGTGGTGGTGGTTTTTCCGCTGGTTCCGGTCACCGCGATGATCGGCTCGTCCACAAAGCCCAGGGCCAGCTCCAGCTCGGATATAACTTGGTCCGGACCAAGTTGCTCCAGCCAGGGCGACAGCTTGCGGCGATTCACCCCGGGGCTCAGAACAACCAGCTCCGCATCCGCGAACTGCTCCGGACCATGACCGCCTTCCCGCGTTTCCCATCCTCGCCTGGTCGCCATTTCGCGGACCGAATCAGAAAGCCTGCCCGAATCCACGATCCGCACTCCGGCCCCCAAAAAATCCAAAAGTTCGGCGGCAGCCATCCCGGACGCCCCCGCCCCCACCACCACGGAGGATGCGCCGGGAATGATGCGCTTCGAGGCGTGGTCGGGCAATTTGGGCAGCATGGTTTTCATATCTGTCGCATTACCTACCGCAGTTTCAAGGCACTCAAGGAAATGAGGGCCATGATGATCGAAAATATCCAGCAACGCACGATGATCTTGGACTCCGGAACGCCCTTCAGTTCAAAGTGGTGATGCAGCGGCGCCATGCGAAAGATGCGCTTGCCGCCGCTGACCTTGAAGTAACCGACCTGAAGAATCACCGAGAGTGTCTCAACCACGAACAATCCGCCCACAACCAGCAGCAACAGTTCCTGCTTGGCCAGCACCGCGATGAATCCGAGCACGCCGCCTAGGCTCAGGCTGCCCACATCGCCCATGAACACCTGGGCCGGATAGGCGTTGAACCAGAGAAAACCGAGGCCGGCACCCACAAGGGCGGCGCAAAAAACCGCCACTTCACCCACTCCGGGCACGTAGGCGACCTGCAGATAATTGGCGATGTGGACATGACCGGCCACATAGATAAAAATCCCGAAACAGGCTCCCGCCACGACCAATGGTCCGATGGCCAGTCCGTCCAGACCGTCGGTCAGGTTCACTCCGTTGGACGAGCCGACCATGACCAGCACGGCAAAAGGGATATACAGCCAAAGCATGTCAGGCTGCAGTATCTTGAAGAAGGGAAAGTAGAGAATAGTGGAGTACGCAGGCTGCAGCAGCAGCAAAGAAATGGCTCCAAGAGCGACTACCACCTGCCCCATCAGCTTGCCGCCCGCGCTAAGACCCTGATTCTTCTTTTTGACAACTTTCAAAAAATCATCCCAGAATCCGACGACGCCGAATCCGACAAAAACAAAGATGGTCAGCCAGAGATAGACATTGGTCAAATCTCCCCAGAGCAGGACGCTGGTGAGCAGGGACACCGCGATGAGCAACCCGCCCATGGTGGGTGTTCCGGCCTTGCCGTTGTGCGTGGTCACGTCCTCCTGGATGTACTGACCGCACTTGAGGCGCTTCAGCCAGGCAATGAAGCGGGGTCCGAGAAGAATGGAAATCAACAGAGCCGTAAGCAAGGCGTAGATGGAACGGAACGTGATATAACGGAAGACATTGAAGAGGATGTATTCGCTCCCCAGGGGAAAAAGCAGGTGGTATATCATGCGTCCAGCTCCGTGCGCAGCACGTCATAGTAGGTTTCCATTCCACTGGCCCGGGAGCCCTTGAACAGGACGACTCCGGCGCCACAGATCAGTGTGACCCATTGCCGCCACTGATCGAGAAATTCCGCGGGGGAATCGGCGGGGACAAGCCGCCCCTGCCATGAACACTCTTCCAGTCCGGAGCTGACATCCGGGAAATGCCGGCCATGATAGAAAACCACGGAACATCCTTTCTCGGCCAGGAGTCGGCCCAGCTTGCGATGTTCATCCGATGCGACCTCCCCCAACTCCAGCATGTCGCCCAGCACGCAGACCAGATGCCCCTCGCCCGCCAGTCTTCGGGCTCTGTCCAGGGCCAGTGCCATGGACAGCGGGTTGGCGTTATAGGTGTCGTCGATGATTGTCCAGTTGCCATGGCGCTGGACCGCGAACCGGCCCTGAAGGTTCATGGGCGTGGTCAGGCCATGTTGAATTGATTCGGAATCAATGCCCAACAAGGTCGCCGCCGCGGCCACGGCCAGGACGTTCTCCGCCACCGGGGCTTGGCCCGCTGTCCAGGTCAACTCCATGTTTCGGCCTTGAAGGCGCAGTTCCATGTGCACATCGCCTGACGGCGTGCATGTCTGGCCACCGGAATAAAAGTCCGCCCCGGAATCCTGGACAGAGAAGCCATGGACCTGGCGGCCGTACGTCAAGCTCTCACGCCACAGGTCCGGACAGTCCCGGTTGGTCAGGGCGATCCCGCCGGGGCGCAGGTAGTTGGTCAACCGGGCCTTGGCCTTGGCCACCTGCTCGACACAGCCGAGTTCCGCCAGATGGGCCGCCCCGGCATTGATCAGCAGCGCCATGTCCGGCTGCAGGATCAGCCCCAGTTCGTCCATGTCCCCGGGCCGGCTGATCCCGGCTTCCAAGACCCAATACTCCGCCTGGCCGCTGCAGGAGAGGATGGACATCGGCAGGCCGATCTGATTGTTCCAGTTCATCTGGTTCTTGCATGTCGGCCCGGCCAGGGAGCAGACCTGGGAGAGCAATTCCTTGACGGTCGTCTTGCCGGCCGTGCCGGTCACCCCGATGACCTTGCCCCGGAACATTTTCCGCCAGGCCCTGGCCAGCTCGCCCAGAGCGGCCACGCCGTCGGAAACCACCAGTACCGGCACTCGATCCGCAATTCCGGGCAGCTCTTTCGTCGCCAGGACAGCCGCTGCGCCGTTCTCCACGGCCAAGGGCGCATGGTCATGGCCGTCGGTCCGTGTTCCCGGGAGACAGACAAACAGCTCCCCAGGCCGAACCCGGCGGCTGTCGATGCAGATTCCGGAAATTACCGTCTCCGATACTTCGCCGGCAAAGGGAACGTCCAGGACATCGGCCATCCAACGGAGCGTCAGGCGCATGGGCGCACCGCCTGAAGAACCCGGCCGGAGGCATGCCCGGGACCTTCGCCGAGGATCCGGCGGATTACAGTAGGATCATGAAAGGGGAAATATTCTTCTCCGATCTGCTGGGTCGCCTCGTGACCCTTGCCGGCCACCAGCAGGACGTCATCGGGCCGCATCACTTCCAGGGCTCTTTCAATGGCCCGCTTTCTGTCCACTTCCCTGATCACCGCCGCGCCCCCCCCGAGCCCGGCTTGGACATCGTTCAAAATCGTCTCCGGATCTTCATGTCTGGGGTTGTCGGAGGTCAGAACCGCGATGTCCGCGAAGCGGCACACTGCCTGGCCCATCAGCGGGCGCTTGGCCCGGTCGCGGTTCCCGCCGCATCCGAACACGACGATCAGGCGTTCAAATCGGAGTTCCCGGAGGGCATTGAGGACATTTTCAAGAGCGTCCGGCGTGTGGGCGTAATCCACGAATATGTTCAACCCCAGGGGATTTGTTACCCGTTCCAGCCGTCCCGGCACCCCGGAGAAATCTTCCAGCGCCGTCATCCGGGACGATTCCAGGCCCAGGCACAATCCCACTCCCTGGGCCGCCAAAAGGTTTGATGCGTTATGGCGGCCCACCAGAGAGGAATCCAGGACCCAACTCTGCCCTTCAAAGTCCATGCGCAGTTCCAGGCCGCTCCGGTCACAGGATTTCATTTCCCCGTGCAGGATGCGTATGGCCGCGGATGAATCCTGCCCCCGCTTAGGGAGTCGGCCTCCGTCATGCAAGGTGTAGGCTACCCCTCCCCACTGGTTCAGCAGGCGCTGGCCGTACGGATCATCGGCGTTGATCACCCGATGTTTCGGGCCTTCCGGCTGGGTTGCGTTGGGCGCGAACAGCCGGGCCTTGGCCTGATAGTAGCTTTCCATATCCTGGTGGTAATCCAAATGATCCTGGGTAATATTCGTCAGCGCCGCCACCTCGAATCGCAAGCCGGCGGTTCTTTTCTGCTGCAGGGCATGGGAGGAGACTTCCATGCAGGCATGGGTCACGCCGTCGTCGCGCATCCGGGCCAGAATCTGGTGCAAGGTCCAGCAGTCCGGCGTGGTCATGCCGCTGGTGAAAGATCCTCCGGGCCACGTGGCGCCGATGGTGCCGATCAGTCCCACCCGCATTCCCGCCGAACGCAGCAAATGTTCAAGCAGATGGATAATCGTGGTTTTTCCGTTTGTGCCGGTCACGCCCACCAGGAGCGGGCAGGAAGCATCCGTGCCGAAATGCGCCGCGGCCAGTTCGCCCAATGCCTCCCTGGGATCAGGATGTTCAAGAAGCAGGGCGCCGTCGGAAGAATCCCCGCCCTGACCGGGACCGGTCACCACATAGCCGGCATTCCTGGCAATCGCCTCGGCGATATACGTTGATCCGCTGACCCTGGTTCCGGCCAAGGCCACAAAAACGTCGCCCGGCTGGACCTGGCCGGAGTGGGTTCTGACCATGCGTCCGTTGCGGACTTCGGTCTTCAAGGCGTGCCAAGCTTCATTAAATGACATGTGCATGATCCTTCAGGACAATTCCAGCCATAGCGTCAGCTGGCGTTCCGGCATGGTCCACGGTTGGCCGGGTTCCGGCGACTGTCTCGCAACAATGCCCCCGCCGCCCTCGATCACGGGCATCACGCCGTATCCGCGCAGCTGCTCCACGGCCCGTCGCACGCTCAAGCCGAGCAGATTCGGAACCATGTCGTCCCGGTCCTCCCCGCCGGCCAGTTCGGTGACCAGAGAGGCATTCACGATGAGTTCCTTGCCTATCCGACCGCCGTGCGATTCCGCCACCACGGTCCGATAAGTTTCATGCTGATTCTCTTCCGGAAGTTTTCCGGCGTATGCCAGCGCGCGGAGGCCGATGTCCCGGACTGCCGGAGCGGCCACCACGCCCCCGTAATGTTGGGGATGCGGTTCGTCCACGGCCACGTAGATGAAATACTCCGGCCTGTCGCCGGGATAGAACGCGGCAAAGGAGGCCAGATACCGGTCTCCGTAGCGGCCGGACGCCGTGGCCTTCTGGGCCGTGCCGGTCTTGCCGGCGCCGATCACTCCGGGTATGCGCGCCGCGGTGCCGGTTCCGTCCTCCTCGACGACCTCCTGAAGCATGCTCATCACGGTCTGGGCAACCTTCTCGCGAAAGATTACGGTCATCGGTTCCTGATCCTGTTCCGGCTCCCGGACGATCTGCAACGGTTTCATGACGCCGTTGTTGGCCAGAACAAGATACGCCCTGGCCATTTGCAGGGCGTTGGCGGACATGCCTTGGCCGAAGGAAACCGCTGCCAGATCCACGGGATACCAGGACTTGGGAGGTCGCAACAAACCTGGATTTTCACCCGGCAAGGGCAGGCCCGTTCGTTCGCCGAAACCCATTTTTCGCAGGTAGCCGTGATATCTGGTCGCCCCCAGGTCGATTCCAATTTTTGCCGAACAAATGTTGCTGGAATACCGCAATATCTTGTTGGCCGGGAGCCATCCCCGGCTCTTGACGTCCCGGATGTTCACGCCGGTCAGCCGCCAGCTTCCTTCCTCGCAGTAATAGATCGTATCATGGTTGATGACGCCTTCTTCCAGGGCGGCGGCCATGAGCATGGGCTTGAGGGTCGAACCGGGCTCCAGGGCGTCCAGGGATATTCTGTTGCGCCACTGTTCGGAATTTTGTCGCGGCATGTTGGGGTTGAAAAAAGGATAGTTGGCCATGGCCAGAATTTCCGCACTGGGAACATGCACCACCAGAGCCATTCCGGACTTCCCGTTGAAGGACTTGACCGCCGCTCCCAGCGCCTCCTCGGCGAAAAACTGGATTTGCGCGTCCAGGGTCAAGGTGACGTTGGCTCCGCGCAAATCCTCTTCCCGGCCTTGTGCGTCCAGATACATCCGCCGACCGGAAGCGTCTCGCTGGGCGATATAGGTGGCCTTCTTGCCCACAAGGACATTGTCGAAGGTGCGCTCTATTCCTTCCAGCCCCTCGCCGTCCAGGCCCACGAATCCAAGGACCTGCCCGGCCAGATGGCCATGAGGATAGAATCGGGCCGACTCCTCGGTCAGATACACTCCCCGCAATCCCGCGTTGATGATGTTGCGGGCGTTGCGATCGCTGATCTGCCGCGCCAGCCACACGAAATTCTGGGGCCGCTGCAACTGGGCGCGGATCTGGTTAAGTGGCATTTCCAGGGCTGCGGCCAGGATCGGGGCGGCTGCCGCGGGATCCTGCAGTTCAAGGGGGCGGACGTAGACCGACTGCACAGCCGTGCTTTTGGCCAGCAATCGACCTTGGCGGTCGAATATTTCACCGCGCATGCCCCGTTCGAACTCCGCGGCCTTGTGCTGCCTGGCAGCCATTGCGGTCAGTTCCGGACCGCGAAGGATCTGGACCTGAAACGCCCGGAACCACAACCCGCCCCAAAGCATCAAAATCAGCACGCCCACCAGAAGCATGCGCATCTTGACCCAATCCCAGGACGTTTTTTTTATGTTCCGGTCGTTCTTCATAGCGATCGTTTCATCTGCAACCGGGAAGCGCTTCAAGGTGCCAGGGTCCTGATCTGGCCCGGCCTGGCCTGCCGCAATTCACTTTCCTCAGCCAAGGACCGCAGCCGTGATGAGGAGAGCAGATTCATCCGCTCCACTTCCAGCTTGGCCTGCAAATTGGTCTTCTGTTCCAACTCAGTTTGCAACTGCTTCAACTCGTACGCCAAATCCACTCGTTCGATGTTTATCCAGACCAGCAGCAAGCCAAGCACCAGTACGCCGGCCCCGAGCACCGCCGTCAGCCAATAAATGGCGGATGATCTTTTCATGCTTGCGCCCATATCGATCCCTCGAATCGAGCATCTAGATGCGTTGCGCCGCTCGCAGCTTGGCGCTGCGGCTGCGGGGATTGCGAAGATTCTCTTCATCTGAAGCCATGACCGGCTTCTTGGTCAGCACCTTCAAAGTCGCCGTGTGACCGCACAGGCAGTAGGGCTGACGGGGCGGACAAAGACATTTCTTGGCGTGATTCAAGAAGAAATGCTTGACGATCCTGTCCTCGATGGAATGAAAGGATATGATCACCACGCGACCGTTTTCAGCCAGATACGGAACGATTGCATCCAGGAAGCGGGTCAGCTCTCCGACCTCGTCGTTCACGAACATGCGCAAGGCCTGGAAGGTCCGGGTCGCCGGATGATTACGGGCCTGGGCCCGTCTTGCGGGCGGATAGGCCTGTTCGACAATTCCGGCAAGTTCCCGGGTGGACGCGATATGCGCGTATTGTCGATACTCGTCGATCCGTCGCGCGATCTTCCCCGCCAACGGCTCTTCCCCAAACTCGCCTATGATTCTGGCCAGTTCGCGCACCGGAAAGGCATTGACCACCTCACGTGCCGTCAGTGCCGTGCCTTGGGGATCCATGCGCATGTCCAACGGTCCGTCCGCCAGGAAACTGAACCCGCGTTCCGGCGTGTCCACTTGAAACGAAGAAAATCCCAGGTCCAGTAAGGCACCGTCGAGCTTGTCCCAGCCCAGTTCGTCCAACACTTCCGAAAATCGGCTGAACCGCTCATGCCGAAGGACGATCTGGGATTGGGGCCATGTATTGCGGAGTTCCTTCGCGGTCCAATCCAGGGCCTGTTGATCCTGATCCAACCCAACGACTTCGGCGACGCCGTTGGTTTTCTCAAGTACCGCGGAGATATGGCCTCCGAAGCCGAGGGTTCCGTCCAGATATCGCCCACCGGAAACCGGGGAGAGGTGCTCCAGCACCTGTTCCACCAGAACGGCCTGATGCGGCTTTATTTCCAAGGATTCAGACATCGTTTTCCATGAACATAGCGTCGACTGGCAATTAGTCCCAATTAGATCCGCAACTCGCAATCGCTTTCGGCCAATGCATCCATTACGAGATCGAAGCCTTCTTCCATCTTACGGCGCTGCTCCTCGAACCGCTCCTGATCCCAAATTTCAAATTTTCGCCCAACACCGGCAAGCACAACTTCCCTGGTCAGGCCGGCGTATGTTCGCAAATGTGGGGGTATAAGTATTCTGCCCTGCTTATCCAGTTCCAACTCCATGGCCCCGGAGATAAAAAATCTCTGGAAATCACGAAGTTGTCGATTGAGCATATTGATACGTTGAAAACTTTCCTCGATTTTTTCCCACTCCTGAAGTGAATATCCCACCACGCATCCGTCAAAATTTGTCAAAATAACCCTTCCATGCTGCCCTGCGGAAAGAACAACATCCCGAAATTCCTGAGGAAGCATTAAGCGTCCCTTTGGATCCAGGCTTCGATAGGCGTGTCCACGAAAGGTCATCACTTTTCCACTCATTCCCACATTTTCCCACTTTTTCCCACTTTCTTCCGCACATCCTACTAAATGTCAAGGATTTTTAACTTTAAACAAAAAAAAGAGAAAAATGCCAAAATTCATTGAGAAGTTAACTTTATCCGCCGAGATCGAAATCATAATTTGGATATCAATAAATTTGCCTAGATACAAAAGTTTAAATAAAAAAAATCCTCACTTTATTGGGTTTCTGCGCTCTCTGTCAGCTCCGCTGGAAAGCCCAAAAGGTGTACATGATCAATGTTAGCGCCGGCATGGAAAACCTTCTCTGATCCAGAATTTCTGGATTCCGCATACGTAACAGAAAATCATGATACATCATAACAAACGAAGAACACATTAAATTTGGCGAAAGATTACCCCGCAATTGAGGCTCGGAGAGAAATGGGGTTCGACATGTTTTCGTTGAACATCCGCAAGCTGTAGAAGAATGTTGAAAACGAGAGGTTGCTTTTTGAGCCGCACTCACAGTAATTGATATCGGGCTTGTAAGAAGAATATGCTGTTTGTTGCCCTTGTCTTTTTGAATTCGCACGTCGCAGAGAAAAGAGCTAACTTTTTTCCCCGCAGATTGTATGTCGTATAATCGGTTACGCAGAAAATCCCGAGAATTACGTCACACTCAGCAGGCAAGCGTTCCGCCGCGGTGAGACCAATGATGCTTTCCGCTTCCGGAAGTTGCCGCCCTTTGAAACAGGTACTCATGAATGAAAAACATCAAGACGCAACCACTCGATCTTCATGAAGAATACTACCAGGCCAGCCCACGAATCCTGGAAAGTTTTCCCCGCTTTCGGCCGCCCCTGGACATATTTTTTTTCAAGGAACAGGTAGCCCAGTTGCTTCTCCTGTCAAAAGCCAACGAACGTATCAGTGCCGATCAGCGCGAAGAGATCCTGAAAAACAGCAATCAAGGCTTGATTTTTTTATCCCGGAAGGATCATCCCACATATGCCAAGCATATCAGCAAACAACTTGACCTGATCCTCATGGATACCAACTTGAAGCCGTCGGAGATAGCGTTGATTTTTCAACACGCCCTCACCGAACAGGTGGAAGCCTTCATGGACCAGCCTGTGGCTCCGGTATTCGAGAACCTCCAATCCGACTCCCTGGTATTGACGGAATACCTGTGGCAAGATCCATTTCGGATCAAAGAATTCAGAAAATGTCTCTGGCCGGAACACACATTGGCCAAGCATAGCGTCAATACGACTTTCATCGGCTTGGCTCTCTATCTACGTCTCTATGAGAGGGAGCTCCGCCGCAAACATCTTGATGAAGTCGCCCTTGGCCTGCTGGTCCATGATCTGGGCATGAGCAAAATTCCAGCGTTCATCCGCCAAAAGACCACACCGCTGACAAGGGAGGAACTGGAGAAGATCAGGGAACACTGCTGGGTGGGAGCAAAATCTTTGCATTCTCTCAACATTCGTTCGGATACCGTGCTCAAGCAGATCCTGGAACATCAGGAACGACTGGATGGGAAGGGATATCCTCAAAAAATCTCCGGTAAACAGATCAGTATCGTCGCTCAGATCTGCGCCGTTGCGGATTCATTTTGCGCCATGATCACCCACCGCCCCTATGCCGAGGCCCAATCCCGCGAAGAAGCGTTGAAAGCCCTTAGTCAAAGCCCGGGGCTAAACGCAAAAATAGTGCGCACTCTGCAGGCGATCATATTGGGGTAAACAGGGGAACTGCAGGTAATTGCGGGGAAGTGAGACTCGGGCGGTAAGCCCTCATGAGGCGTGTTAAATAAAGTCAGTGAGAGGCAATTTGTTTATTTGTTCATTTCCGCTATGGTTCTGCCATGGTTCTGCGGGAGCCTTTCCATGGCCTGCCGGACAAAATCTCCTAATGTCACTCGCGTCGCATCCGGGCCATGCGGAAAACTATAAATGTGCTTCAAGCGATTGGCAATGCTTCACTGACCTGGGCATCTGCTTGGGTGCCCCCGGGCACACATATCAGCACCGGCCAGAATGATCCCCGCCGGTTCATCTTCAACGGCTCTTCTCACTCAAACATATCGCTGTAGTGGCAGTTATTAAGCGGCTCCTCAGCCGAGGACCGCTTGCCTTGATTTTGGGGCCCAGCAAACTCCCTCGCCAGCTTCGAATCAGAGTTGCCGGATAGCTTCCATCAGTCGAAATCAGCCAGCAGGGCCCCGATGTGCATCCCGTCTCCGAGACTGACCTGCTGGTACTCGGTTCGAATCCGCCACAGGGCCTGCTGGAGCTGGTCGCTGCTGATCCCGTTGCGCAAGGAAGTGTACGCCTCCATGAAGGCCGCAAGGTTGTCGCAGACTTTCAACAGGTTGCCGTCCTTGGGGTCGAAGCGATCCTGGTTGTAGGATTCCTGCAGCTGCTCCCAGGTTACTTCCCGGATCAGCCCTTCCAGGATGATCGTGCTCACGAATTCTGAGCCCACATTCAGCCCGAGAAAGTAGGACAGGCGTTCGGCAAGGTGCGTATACCCGCCCTGCTCCAGGGGCGCGAAGACCCGCTTTTCCAACTCCTTCATCTCATATTCCCGGATCAGGTCGCCGATCCGGGCCACCGAGCGCTTCACGGGGGAAATGATGTCCCGGGTCAGCAACTCCGGCAGATCATGGACCAGGCCGGCAAAAAAATTGTTTTGGCTTCGGGCGCTGCAGGCGCCCACGGCCATGCTGAAAAAATATCCGAAGCAGGCTACCACGAACATATGCCCCAGGACCGAAGTCTCCGGAACTCGGGGGGTCTGCGACCAGCGCTTCTGGAACCGCAATTGCCCGCTGAGATGGGCGAGCCTGCCGAGGTGGCTTCCCGTGCCCTGCAGCAGCTCGGGCATGCCCAGCAGATCCTTGTGCGTTTCCAGCTGTCCCCGGAAGCTTTCCTCAATCTCCTCCAGTTCGTCGTCGTAGTTTCCGATATTGGTGATCAGGTGAAACTCCCATCGACTGGCATAGCTGTGGGCCGCATCCAGAATTCTCCGGGCCAAGTCACCTTCTTCGGGATGGTCCAGCCAGAGTCGAAACCGCTCCCAAAAAGAGGCTCCGAGGCAATCAACTCGGGGTTTCAACTGCTCCAGCACCCAGTCCGTCAACTGGCGGTAATGGGCCGGATTGGCCTTGATCTGATAAAATACCGGGGGCTTGATGTCCGTTATCACCAGCCGATACAGGTACTCGAAAATCCCCCCCTCCACGATCCGCCGACCGAGAACCAGACGTTGATCGGGGGCCATATCCCGGGAGTTCAGCTCAAAGAGCATCCAGGCCACGATCATCTTGTGCGCCTGCTTGTCCACCTCCAGCAACTCCATGGGCCGCAGCTTGTCGTTCCAGCGTTTCATGAATGATCCGGAAAAAATGAGCTGCAAGAGACTCTTGCGGATGCTGGCCATGCTTTGTACTCCTTGTGCGGGCATAACTGGTTGAACCCACAGGTTTCGGGACAAAAGTCACTATCATGATCAGGGATCAAAATCCACAGGACAATCTGCCGGTCCAGACTCTCTGGCCCGGCCTCCTGCCCTGGCAGCACCTGCTCTGCGGCTGGATCATCGGCATGCTGGCCTGGGAATGGCCCCCCCCTGCGACTGCAGCCATCCTTCTGTATCTTTGGGCCTTGTCTGAATCTGCGCGAGAGCCCTCAGAGCCCCTTCAAACACGAAAAATTCCGTTCCACGGTCTTAGCTTCAGCACGGCTGCTGCGCTGAAAATACTTCGCCAAACGCGGCTATCAGTGCTCCTCATTTTCTCATTCCTTGCGGGCATCGTAACCGTTTACCTGTTGCATCCGCAAACGCATTACCCGGGAACGTCGACTCCGATGGTGGAGCATCGCGCGCCTGTGGAGATCACCGGCCGGGTGGCCGAGGTGCGGCCGCGTCCGGGGCAGCTGTATCAGATTATCCTGGATGACGTGCAACTGCACGACGGACAGGGAAAGGCCGTTCCTCTGGGTGGGAAATTGCTCTGGAACCGGAAGACCTCCGCCGACGTTCCCGGACCTGGCCAGGAGGTGCGGACTACGCTGCGCATCCGGCCGATTCAGGGCATGGCCAATCAGGGCATGTCCCGTAGCGAGACCTACTGGGCACGGCAAGGGATTCGTCACCGGGCCTACTCACGGGGAGACGACTCCGATTTCCAGACGTCCGACGCCATCAATCCCGCCTGGGAGGCGCGCCTCCGGATCCGGAAGGACCTCCTCGAAACCAGCCCCCCGGGGCAGGGGCAGGCAATGCTTTTGGCCTTGCTCATGGGTGACCGCTCGCTGCTGCACCCGGAGACCATGGACGTCATTCAGCGGGCCTCCTTGGCGCACAGCATGGCTCTTTCCGGGATGCATCTGGGATTCGTGGTCGGATTGGGCTGGTTGGCGGCGACAATGATCGGCCGGGCGTCGCCGGGAGTCTATCTGCGCCTGCCGCGCCCAAAGCTGGCCGTGCTGCTCAGCGTCCCCCTGGTCCTGGGTTACTTGTGGCTTGGCCAGGCTGTCCCGTCTTTGACGCGCGCCGCCTTGATGTTCGCCTGCTGGGGTATCCTGCTGATGTTCAATCGCCAGCGAGTGCTCCTGGACGGCTTGTTTCTGGCTCTGCTTGTGATTCTCCTGCTCGATCCGCTGACGGTCTTTGATCTGCGCCTCCAGCTATCTGCTTTGGCCGTGGCCGGTCTGGCCCTGGTCTGGCCTTTGGGGCGGGAAGCCATGCGTTTCTCGCAGCGCCCCTGGTGGCAGAAACCCTTGGCAGCCGGGTTTGGCATTCTGGCCGTGAGCACGGTGGCCACCCTGGCCCTGCTCCCGCTGCAGGCATGGTATTTCGGACGTATCAGCCCCCACCTGTACCTGAACGTAATTTGGCTGCCGCTGCTCGGACTTCTCGTCTTCCCACTGGGGCTGACCGGCTTGTGCTTACTGCTGCTTCCCGGCGCCGCCGCTTTGGCCGCACCTGTTCTTAGCCTGGCCTGCCTTGTCCTTGAAAACATGGTTAACGGGCTGCATTTTCTAGATGAAGCCGGCTGGCTCTGGGTGAATATTCCCGCTAGGCCGCTCTGGCCGCAGTTCCTGGGCTACTGGATGCTTCCACTGGCCGTGGCGGCTTGGTGGATGCGGCCGCGAGCGCTTCGGCCGGGCTTGGTTTTCGCGGCCGTCGGGCTGCTCATGATGCCCGTCTTGTACACCCTGCTCCAGGAACAGCGCCAAGGCATCACCCTGCGCATGCTCGACGTCGGACAAGGACAGGCCGTGCTGCTGGAATTGCCGGGCGGAAAACGCTGGCTGGTGGACGGCGGCGGATTTTGGACCTGGGACTACGACCTGGGACAGGCCGTCATTACGCCGACATTGACCCACGGAAAGCCGCCAAGACTCGACGGCATCGCGCTCAGCCACGCGGATTTCGACCACTACCGAGGCCTGTACTACCCCCTGCGCTATTTCCGGGTCAAAGAGTACGTCTCCCAGGGGCGCGGGCCGACGGGACATGACGGACAACTCCTGGCGGAAATCCTGTCCCGCCAAAATATCCCGGAACGTATCTTGAGAAAGGGGGATTTCATTATCCTGGGGCCGGATATTGGGTTTGAAGTCCTGCATCCGGATGATCGATGGATGAAAGCGGACAAGGACAACGACGCCTCACTTGTCCTGCGGCTGATCTGGAAGGACCGCCCCCTGGCGCTGCTCCCCGGCGACATCGAACTGCCTTCCATCGCGGCCTTGCTGCAAAGTGACGCGGACCTGAGCGCCGAAGTCCTCATCGTCCCCCACCATGGCAGCCGGTCCAGCTTCTCGCCGGAACTATACGCCCGGGTACGCCCCCACTTCGCCCTGGTCAGCACCGGTTTCCTCAACCGCTTCAACCATCCTCATCCGGAAATCGTACGCTCCCTGCTGGACCTGGGTATTCCTCTCTATAATTCTTCGGAACATGGCGCCGTCACCGTCCGCTGGAAAAACACCGCGTCCCCGCCGACCATCCGCTCCGAACGCCTTGGAGTAATCGTTCTTCAACCGTGAACATAATGCGCCACCTGCAGCGCCTGGATCCTTAACGCGCACTATGAGATTTCCGGTTCATCCAGACCGCGGGATGCAAATTTTCTACGCCATCCGCGGACCCATTCCGAATGGTTTTCCGCAAGCCCTTGATCTTCAATGATTTGGCTACGCCATGCGTCGACCCATTCCGATTCACCTTCCGCCGATCCGTGATCTTCACCGTGAAGCTTTCTTTCTTCGGCGTTTCTTTTCAGCTTCGATTCAGCGACAAGCTGTTGCAGCTTTGTCTGTAATTCCTCATCCGTTTCCAAAGGCACGGATTCCTGGGCATAGGTTTCAATAGCCAGAAGATGCTTGCGAATACAAACTTCGCTTTCTGTTTCGCAGGAGCACCCCTGGTCCGCGGAGTGGCTCTCCAGCAGGAGCATTTCATTTAGCAGTTGTTCATACTGCCACTTCAGAGCTGGCGTTATGGTTTCCGTCATAACGTACCTCTTTGGTGCTTTGGTTTATAGATAACAGCCAGACCCGCGAATGCTGACGTTTTACGTGTGATCATTTTTCGGGGCAAGGCGTCTCATGTCGTTATCAACATGGATGCCAAACTTATTCAAAACTAACCACCCGGAAAAACGCAATAATTACAAACAAAAGCGAAACAACGAGACACCAACCCCAAAATAAAAGGAGCAGAAAAAGATTGGATAAGCCGTAACTCCGAAAGTTGAGTTGGCAACTTTCAGTATATTCTAATCGTACATAGGAATGGTCCGGTTTGCCTTGACTTTGAGGTCTCGCAGATTTGACTGAGCCAGGATTCGTTCATCGAACTTTGCCCAACACTTGGAGCATTTTTAACAGCCTGTTAACGACGCTTGCCTGGAGGCGGTCCCCCTCGTCGTTCGTCCGAACGACCCGGAGGATAGCGTTTCGCCACTTCGGAATGGAACTGGAACGGCCGATCCGTATCCATATGCAAGACCACGCTGCCGCCCAGGCTGGCTGGGCTCCCCTGCGGCAACCTGCCCGATGTCCGCCAAACGCCATCGCTCATATAAAAATAAAGACTGCGAGCAGTATCGTAATAGATCTGAAACGAAGGGTAGTAAACATACCTGTGTTTAGCGCGGTAACCATGAGCCGGAGCCCATGGCGGGGGGCCGCCGCCAGGTCCTCTGCCCGTATAGTGCGGCTCGTTTCCGACCGCGACGGAGGTTCCGGCGCAGCCCATCAAGTACAAATTGCCGACGGCCAGGACTAACATCAACAAGATCAACAAGATTCGATTGCTCATTGGGCTCCTTTCAAAAAATCATGTTCGGTAGGCAGCGCGAGAGCGGTGCGGTACATAAAAATATGGTTGGCAAATCGGATACAAGCCTGCTCCTCGGGCTTCTTATCATGGATATCCTCTTTACTCAAACTGCTCCTGTGTCTGTTGAATAACAGTTCAAAACTTTGCTTGTTGTCTTCACGAAGGCTCCTAAAATGATCGGCTCCGGCGGCAACCCTGCCCTTGATGCGGCATGACTCCTCCTGTGTGAGAAAATCATTACCCTGGTCGACTTGAATCTCATTTTTCAATCTTACGTGCGGACATAGACCAGCTTCGTCCCTTGACGTGCACTATGAGATTTCCAGTTCAGCCAGACCTCGAGAAGCAAATTTTTACTCGCCTTCACACAAGACGTAGACCGTAGGACTGGGCGGCTGCTTTGAAATTTTTCATGCTCATGCCAGGTGTGGTCAGGTAGTCGCCGACCATCACTCCGGAAGCGCCGGAGGCGAAAATGTCCTGCAATGCGTTGCCAAAGACTCGCTGCCGGCCTCCGGCAATGCGAATGTGAGCCGTGGGAAGGGCAAAACGGAAGAGGGCAATGATGGCCAGTGCCTCCTCGGCGGCGAGTACGGGGTAATGCGCCAGAGGCGTGCCGGCAATGGGGTTCAGGAAGTTCAGGGGCACGGAATGCACGCCGAGTTCCCGCAGACAAAGCGCCAAATCCACCCGGTCCGCCCAGCTCTCGCCCATGCCGAAGATTCCCCCCGAACAGACGCTGCAACCGGCCTCGGTCGCTGCTTGCACCACCTTAGCACGTTGTTTCCAGGAGTGGCTGGTGCAGATTCGCGGATAGAATCCGGCCGAGGTTTCCAGGTTATGATGGATACAGCCGATGCCGGCCTCGCGTAGTTGCTTGAATTCTTCCTGGTTGAGCATTCCCGGGGATACGTCCACGACGATTCCGGCTTGCGTCAACCGCTGCGCTGCATGGCAGACCACGACGATTTCCTTGGGAGACAGGCGTCCGCCGCTGGCAACCAGCCCGAACCGCGAGATGCCCGACGCAAGGGCCTCCTCCCCGCGCCGGACCAATTCATCTTCGGAGAGCAGTGGATGCGGGGTCAGATCCGTGTAGAAACGTGCGGATTGGGCGCAGAAGGCGCAATCTTCACCACAACGCCCGGTCTTTGCGCTGGTGATGGCGCAAACATGAATTTGCCCTGGAAAGGCAGCCTCTTTCAACGCATGAGCCGCTTTCAGAAACCCTGCCTCGAGGCCTGTCCGCACAAACCCCGCTTGCGCCAGTTCATGCAGTTCAACTCGGTACAGGCCCCGCTGTGCGGCCTGCTCGGCCGCGTGCTCGAAAAAAATGTCCGTTCGCATGTTGCGCATGGTATTGCACTGCTCATGTGAGGACAAGCCGCATCTCGATTAATGACCCCGCAGGCTGCAGCAACTCCGCTCCGTATGCCAACAAAAGCGGCACTTGTTGCCCACCATCAACAGCGTCGGCTATTGGTCAAGAATTGTCGATCGAAGTTCATCCAATGCCTGGACGGTTGCCTGAACGATGATTGCAGAAACAGATGCATCTACAAAATCGCCGACTGCGGAAGAGGCACCAGAGGCGTCCACGCCTGCCCTTGACGTCATGTTGCAAAAGCCCATCGCCTGAAGGAACCCCTTTAACCCGCGGCTGCGATGATGTCGCGCAGCAGATAGGTGGAGATGGAGAAATAGATCAGTACGCCGCCGACATCGGCAATGGATGTGACCAGAGGGCGCTGACCGTGGCCGTGTCTATTTTCATTCTGTTGAGCAGAAAGGGCAGCGACATCCCGCCAGGCTGCCGAAGCAGCACGGTACAGACCATGGTCAGAGCCACGACAAGAGCCACTTCCGGACCGGCCCTGACGATGCCGATCAAAGAGACCGTAATGCCCAGGCAGATGCCCAAAACTGCCGCAGAGGCAAAATGCTCTTCAAGAAGATGCCGGGCAGTTGTCAGGATTTTTTATCGGCGAGGCGGTCCATGAGCAGCTTCAGGGCATGCAGAGCGCCCTCGAAGTCCAGGTTGTTCAGGCTGCTCTGCAATGCGCCCACTTGGTCGTCCACGTCGTGACCGGAGAACTGTCCAGCCAGTTCGGCGAACTTTCTGCGGGCCCGGAGGTTGTTGTCCCGGAGCAGGGATTCCAGCTCGGACAAAGAGGTTAACACGTCCTCGCCAACGTTTTGGCCAAGGGCGATGTCGGTCCGGGTCCGGCTCGGTCTTGTCGGTTCCGTAACAGAAAAGCCGGCGACCGCAGCAAGGAGGGCCTGCTCCAGGAACACGGCCAGCTTTTCCAGCAGGTCGGGGAGCTGGTCAAGTTGCCCGTCGCGCAGCGCCGCCTCCACGTTCCCGGCCGCGTCGGCGAGATCAGCGGCTTCCAGGGTGGCGGCCGCGCCTTTCAGGGAGTGGGCATGGATGCGCGCCCCGGCAAAGTCGCCCTGCCGAATCAGGGAATGCAGCCTGGGCATGGATTCGGCATGCTCCTGTCCAAAAGCAGCCAGCAGCCTGCGCAGCAGGTCGCGATTCCCGTTGCAGCGGACCAGAACCCTGGGAATGTCGAAGGGCGGCAGGATGTCGGGCGGAAGGGTCAGGTTGCGCGGTGATTCGGAGCCAGAGCCCGCCCCCTGTCCGCCAGACGGAGAAACTGCCGCCGGCGCTTCAGGTGCACCGCTCATGGGCTGTTCCGTCCGTTCCGGCGCAATCCAGCGCAACAGGGTCTGTTTCAGCTGTTCCGGATCCACGGGCTTGGTCAGATGGTCGTCCATGCCCGCAGCCAAGCTTTTCTCCCGGTCCATGGCCATGGCATGGGCGGTCATGGCAATGATGGGTATTCTGCGCGGCGGGGACGTTGCCTGTTCTCGCTTCCGGATCTCCCGCGTCGCCTCCAGACCGTCCATCTCGGGCATCTGCACGTCCATCAGGATCAGGTCGAAGTGTTCCGCCGCTTCGCGCATCACTCCTTCCCGTCCGTTGACCGCCATTTCCAAGGCCACGCCGGTCGGGGTCAGAAGTTCCCTGACCAGATCGCGGTTCAGGGCGTTGTCCTCCACCAGGAGGATCCGGCGACCGGCCAGGTTCTTGCTGATTTTTGGGGCCGAAGGTTCCGGGAACACCTGATCTCCTGTTCCGGATGTCCGTGACGATCCGGGCTGGAGAATCTGGGCCACGGCGTCGAAGAGCATGGATCTGTTCAGAGGCTTCAAGAGCAGACCGATTCCCATTTCCCTGGTCTGATGCATGATCTCCTCACGGGCGAAGCCCGTGACCAGAATGAATTCCGGAACCTTAGACAAGGATGCCTCGCCCCTGATCCGCCGGATGGCGTCGATGCCGTCCAGGTCCGGCAACCGCCAGTCCATGAGCACGAGGTCATAAGGCTCGCCCTGATCCGATGCATCCCTGATCATGGCCATGCCCTCCTTGCCGTTTTGCGCGACGTCCACGCGGAAGCCGTAATGCTCCAGCATGCTTGCCAGCACTTCCCGGACCTCTTCCATGTCCTCGACCACCAGCAGGCGACTCGCGGCCGTACGGAAGACGGGAGCGTTGCCGAGATCCGGCGACGGCTCGCGGTCCGCGGCCTTTTCCAGCAACAGCGCGAAGCTGAAGACGCTGCCCCGGCCCACCTCGCTTTCCACCTGGATGACTCCTCCCATCATCTGCACCAGTTGCCGGCTGATGACCAAGCCCAGACCGGTGCCGCCGTGCTTGCGGGTGATGGAGGCGTCGCCCTGGGTGAACGCCTGAAACAGCTGGCTGACCTGTTCCCTGCTCATGCCGTTGCCGGTATCCCGGACCGTGAACAGCAGACACGCATGATTGTCGGAAACATGGTTCAGGGAAGAAGCTGTCGACATGTGATCGGGACAGAGCTCGACGGAAACGACCACTTCACCCTGTCTGGTGAACTTGATCGCGTTGTTGACCAGGTTGATCAATACCTGGTTCAGGCGCAGGGCATCGCCCACCAGACGGCGCGGCGTTTCCGGCGCCACGGAAAAAATCAGCCTCAGCTTCTTTTCCTCGGCCTTGAGCCCGACAATGGCGGCCAGGTTGCCGAACACCTCGTCCAGATCAAAAACGGCATGCTCCAGTTCGAGCTTTCCGGCCTCGATCTTGGAAAAGTCCAGAATGTCGTTGATCACGCCGAGCAGGGTCTTGGCGGCGCTGTCGATCCTGGCCAGGTAGTCCTGCTGCCGGGGAGTCATTTCCGTGCGCAGCGCCAAATGGGTCATCCCGATGATCGCGTTCATGGGAGTGCGGATTTCGTGGCTCATGTTGGCCAGGAACTGGCTCTTGGCCTGGGTTGCGGCTTCGGCCTGCTCCTTGGCCTGCTGCAATTCCAGCTCGAATTGGTTTCGCGACAGGGCGTCGCCGAGGATATGCCCCATGATTCGCAGCACCTGGATCTGCTCCGGATCCGGAATGCGTTTGGCGCGGACCGCATCAAACCCGTAGAATCCCCATAGCCGGTCGTTCTTGACAATGGGCAGGCAGAGCATGGACCGCACGTTCTGGCGCACGAGCAGCCGTTTGTCCGGTCCTTCCTGAAGCTGATCCACGTCTCGGACCATCAGCATTTCCCGCTTTGCGGCGGCCTCGGCGAGCAGGGGCAATTCCGCCACCACGGCATCGCGAAACACGGAGTTGATCGCCTCGACGCCCGGAGCGCACCATTCATGGACCTTGAGAATGAGCTGTTCATCCGGCGAGAGCTGAAACAGGAACGTACGGTCCACTTGCAGAAACTCGCCGTACTGCCTGAGCATGGCGTTGATCTTGTCCGCGATGTTCGTGGAGGTGGCGTTGATGAACTCCGAGGAAACCCGGGCGATCAACTTCTGGAGGGCGTTTTTGAATCGGATCTGTTCTTCCAGATGCTTGCGCGGGGTGATGTCCACGTCCGCACCCCGAAAACCCAGAACCTGATCATTCTCGTCGAGCAAAGGCACGCCGTTGGACAATACCCACAGGATGCGCCCGTCCTTGGTCTGAATCCTGCTCTCCATGTTCTCGATGGATTCCTTGAGGGAGATGATCCGCAAGCCCTGGGACTTGCAATGCTCACGATCCGATTCCGGAATGAGATCAAAAAAATGTTTTATGCCCACGAGCTCTTCTGGGTGATAGCCGTAGAACTTTCGGACCAGCGGACTGACGTAGGTAAACAGCCCCTGGGCGTCCACTTCCCAGATCACGGTCCGGCTCTGCTCCGCGAGCTGGTGGAAACGGCGCTCGCTGGCACGCACGGCCTCCTCGATCAGCTTGCGCTCCGTGATGTCCACGGCCACGCCGAGAATCGCCGGCCTGTCCGACTCAGGATGCCGGTAAGGTATTTTGATGGTCTGGAACCATCCCACGGTGCCGTCCTTGCGCAACGACTTTTCCTCGGGAATGAAGAGAGGCCGGCCGCTCTCGATCACGGCGAGATCGGCCTTGCGAAAGAATTCCACCATTTCATCCGAAGGAGAATGGTCGCGATCGGTCTTGCCCACCACGTCTTCCGGGGGCAGACCGAAAACGTCGGCCATGGCCTTGTTGGCCAACAGGAATCGGCCATCGATGTCCTTGGCGAAAATGTAGTTGGGCACAGTGTCGATGACGAGCCGCAAATGGTCACTTTGCTCCTTCAATCGGTGTTCGATCTGCTCCCGGGCCGCGATATCCTCCTTGAGCTGCCGGCTGAGAAGATCGAGCTGCCTGTTGCGACGACGAACCTGGCTGCTCCAATTCAATGCGAAAAAAACAAACAGCGCGATCGCGACGAAGATCTTGAACACGATCTGGTAATTGAACGGTCGTTCCACTATTCCGGTGAAGTTGCCCTGCTCGTCCAGCCGTTCGTAGGGCGGCCATTCCGGATCCACGCACATGCTCACCCGGTCCAGTTCCCGCAGGTAATCCTGTTCGGCGGGGGTCAACTCCAGGGCGGACGCCATGCACGGAAGCAGCAACCACAGCCCGAGTGCGATCCAGGCCCGGATGTTCACGAACATGGCCATCAACCTTACCTGAAAAGAGTGCGCTGCAGATGCGACAAGAAGCTCAGCCGCCTGCTCGCGCTCTGGATTGGGCGCGCAGGACAAATCCGGATCTTGACCCTGCCAATGACCGCTGACCCATGTCGCATGGATCAAGAGACAGCCGCATCCCGTGGACCGGTTTCGCTCTCACCAACTGCCGCAGTCCGGCAATGCACGCTTGGGGTATAACTGATCCGGTTCCTGCCTTGGGTTTTGGCCGCATAGAGTTCCTGGTCGGCGCGCGCGACGATCTGGGATGGGCTCGTTTCGCGCGTGCAGCATGTATCGACGACGCCGAGACTGATCGTGACGTGATCAGCCGTGGGCGAGTGGCCGTGGGGAATGCGCAAATCCTCGACTCCCTTGCGAATTCGTTCGGCTACGGCATACGCCTTGACCGTGTCCGGAAGAATGCAGGTGAACTCCTCCCCGCCGTAGCGGGCCGCCAGATCCGTGGTCCGGTGCAGCGACTCCCGCAGCACGTCGGCCACGGCACGCAGGCAGTCATCTCCGTGCACGTGACCGTACGTGTCGTTGAAGAGCTTGAAATGGTCGATGTCCAGCATGATCAGCCCTAGTTCCGCGCCGGAACGGATATGGCGGGCATGTTCCATGGACAGAACCTCGTCGAATCGACGGCGGTTGGCCAGGCCGGTCAACCCGTCCGTGGAGGCCAACCGGGAGAGCTGGTCCCGGGCGCGCTTCAGCTCGATCTGGTTGCGGACGCGCATCCTGACCACCGGCGGATTGATGGGCTTGGCGATATAATCCATGGCCCCCAGCTCCAGGCCTTTTGCTTCCGCCGCAATGTCTCCCAGTCCGGTGATGAAGATGACGGGAATGTCCATGGTCAGTGGATCGGCCTTCAGCCGAGTGCACACTTCAAATCCGTCCATTCCCGGCAGCAACACGTCCAGCAGGATGACGTCGGGCGCCGAAATCATGGCGACTTCCAGGGCTTTTTCACCATTGACCGCAAACAGCACCTCATGATCCTGATCGAAGATGTCTGCGATCAATTCAATGTTCACGAGTTCATCATCCACCATAAGAATTCTGGCCTGACGCTCCTCAACCATGATGATTCTCCGTTTGGTGCATCTACGGCATACGATGCCCGAATGCCGGTCAATGTGGATGCTGCTTCGTCACCTGTCACTGCTATTAACACTGAAGATGCATAGATGGAACACAAGCAGAGGTCAACAATGCCCACATCGGCATACATTCCCATGCAACCAAGAGAGACCTCAGCTGGTTCAAGAGATACGTGGCTTGTCACCACAGCGACATTATTGTGAGCAGAAAATTCCGCGGAAGATTGACCACTGGGGATTCACGGGCAAAGAAAAACTTGCTTTACAAGATGCATCACTGCCGTGGGCGGTTTATGTTAATCATCCCGGTCGGCTTGTGAATGCAAGTTTGGCTTCTGTATTCTCCAACAAATCAAGAGGTGGCATATTCCCGCCGGTTCATGCCAAGGAGGCAAAAAACTTCATAGGTGATGGTGCCCCACCAGGAGGCCAATTCTTCAGGAGTTATTGCCTGACCGTCCTGCTCCCCGAGCAATACGGCCGCGTCGCCCGGCGCAACCCCGGCGATCTCCGTTACGTCCACGGCGGTAAGCTGCATGCAGACCCGGCCGAGAATTTTGGCCCGTTGACTGCGGATGAGCATCCAGCCTTTGTTGGAAAGGCCGCGGGAGTAATTGTCCGCATATCCCGCGGCGACAATGGCCACGGTTTTGTCCATGTCCGCGACATAGGTTCGGCCGTAGGAAATGGAAGCGCCCTTGGGCAGGGCATGCACGGCCAGAACCGGAGCCTGAACCTGCATGGCCGGACGAAGTTCCCTGCCCAGAGGAGCCAGGTCCGTGCCATGAAAGGGGTTGGCGCCGTAGAGGGCGATGCCGGGTCGCTGGGCGTTCCAGGCCAGTTCCGGAAAGGCCAGCAATCCGCCGGAATTGACCAGCGAGCGTTGCGGATGGTGGCCCGCAAGCGCCAAACGGTCAGCTATTCGTTGAAAGCGGGCGGCCTGTTCATGGACGAATTCCGCCTGATGCGGCTCGTCCGCCGTGGCCAGGTGACTGATCAGCCATTCCGGCCGCAGCAGCCGCATTTTCCCCAGGGCCCGCGCAACCGCCTCCACGTCGGCTGCGGCAAAGCCCAGCCGGGCCATGCCCGTATCGAACTTCAGGGCAATGGGGATCTGTCGCCCCAGGCGAGCTGCTTCGCGCTCTAATCCGGCCAGCTGATCGAGCCGGGCCACCAGCGGCAGGATACCCTGCTCCGCCACGATCTGGATGTCCTCTACTGATTGCGGCCCCAACAGCGCCAGCACGGTCCCCCGCACAGCGGGCCGCAACCGGGCCGCCTCCTCCACCGTGCCCACGGCGAAAAAATCCGCGCCGACCGCGGCAAGAGCTTCGCCGACGGGAATGAGGCCGTGACCATAGGCGTCGGATTTGATCACGGCGATCAGCCGTTTCCCCCGGGACGACAAAAACCGGTAATTCGCCTGGATGGCTTGAAGGTCGATGGAAACCTTCAGGAGATTGTAATCAATGGGCATGGCAGGGAGTCCTTGGATTGAGGAAATAACGTCGCACATGCGAAACCCGAACATCAGGCGCATATCCGGAATTTTCTGTTATTGAAACAGTTGACGAAAAAATGGATAACCATTATCCAAAGAGAACTTATCTTAGGAAAGAGAAAGGCTATGGACAACGTATTGACTCATCCTGAAAACAATTCCCGGCTGGAGCAGATGGTCTCCAGACTCAAGGAGCAGAACTTCCGGATCACGCCTCAACGGCTGGAAGTTCTCAAGATCCTGGCTTCCAGCAGCGACCACCCCACCGTGGAGCAAATCTATGCCAAGGTTCAGAGGATTTTTCCCACCACAAGCATTGCCACGGTGTATAAGACCGTGGCCCTGCTCCGTGAGATCGGGGAAATTCTCGAACTTGGCTTTCCCGACGGCAGCAATCGCTACGACGGCAGCAAGCCCTTTCCGCATCCCCACGTGATCTGCACCAAATGCCGGAAGATCCTCGACCCGGACCTGACCAGCCTCAGGGACGTGAATCAGGAAGTCTCCCAGCGGACCGGCTTCCGGATCACGACCCATCGCCTGGATTTTTTTGGGGTTTGTGGAGAATGCCAGGAGTGATTTGAAGGTAGGGGGTGAGAAGGGATTGGGCAGGCATGCGATAATTTCCGTGTTGGAAGATGTGGCAACCCATATAACAAACAAGGAGGCCGGAATGAGCGATGCACCAAAACTGACTACCACGGCGGGAGCACCCGTGGCGGACAACCAGAACGCCTTGACCGCCGGGGCTCGCGGTCCGGTTCTGATGCAGGATTATCAGCTACTGGAAAAGCTGGCTCACCAGAACAGGGAACGCATTCCCGAGCGCGTGGTCCATGCCAAGGGCTGGGGAGCCTACGGCACCCTGACCATTACTCACGACATCACCCAGTACACCAAAGCGGCGCCGTTTTCCGAGGTCGGCAAAAAGACCGAGATGTTCGCCAGATTTTCCACCGTGGCCGGCGAACTCGGCGCGGCGGACGCCGAGCGGGATGTACGGGGATTCGCGCTGAAGTTCTACACGGAACAGGGCAACTGGGATCTGGTGGGCAACAACACGCCGGTCTTTTTTGTTCGAGATCCCTACAAGTTTCCGGACTTCATCCACACCCAGAAGCGCCATCCCAAAACCAACATGCGCTCGGCCACGGCCATGTGGGACTTCTGGTCCCTGTCGCCGGAATCCCTGCACCAAGTGACCATCCTGATGTCCGACCGCGGGCTGCCCGTGGGCGTACGCAACATCAACGGCTACGGCAGCCATACCTACAGTTTCATCAATGCCCGGAATGAACGGTTCTGGGTCAAGTTTCACTTCAAGACCATGCAGGGCCACAAGCACTGGACCAATGCCGAGGCAGCCGAGGTGGTGGGCCGGACCCGGGAATCCACCCAGGACGATCTGTTCCGCGCCATCGAGCGGGGAGATCTCCCCAAGTGGAAGGTCCAGGTCCAGATCATGCCGGAAACGGATGCCGAAAAAACTTCCTACAATCCCTTTGACCTGACCAAGGTCTGGCCCCACGGCGATTATCCGCCCATGGACGTGGCGATCCTGGAACTGAACCGCAATCCGGAGAATTATTTCGCGGAGGTGGAGCAGGCCGCGTTTTCGCCGTCGAACATCATTCCCGGAATCGGCTTTTCGCCCGACAAGATGCTCCAGGCCAGGATCTTCTCCTATGCCGACGCCCACCGTCACCGCCTGGGCACCCATTACGAGGCCCTGCCCGTGAATGCGCCCAGGTGCCCGATGCATCACTATCACAAGGACGGGCAGATGCGTTTCTTCGCCAACAACCCCAACCCGGACGCCTACTACGAACCCAATTCCTTCAACGGCCCGGTGCAGAGCCCGGAATTCGCCGAGCCGCCTCTGAAGATCAGCGGCGACGCGGATCGCTACGACCACCGCGAGGGCAACGACGACTACGGCCAGCCCCGGGCGTTGTTCAACCTGTTCGACGACGGCCAGAAAAGCCGCTTGTTCTCCAATATCGCCGAAGCCATGCAAGGTGTTCCGGAGTTCATCGTCGATCGCCAGCTCGGCCATTTCGAAAAGGTCCATCCGGACTATGCCGCCGGCGTGCGCGACGCGCTGGCCAAAATGGCCAAATAGCATACGCCGGATCTTTCCGCGTTCTCTTCGAGGGGCCTGCATCAGGCCCCTCTTTTTTTTGCGAATCCATACCCGTCTAGGCATATTCAAAAAACAGCCGCTGCATCTTGCCTCATCCATTCATCAACAGGTATGAGCATAGATACCTAAACCCCAAGACCATGGACATGCCGCCGGCTGCTTGGAGGTCCCGCGCCTTGTGCATGGGCGGAAAAGGTGAGTACGAAGCTCAGGACAAAACCAATACCGTCATGTAAACCGAGGCCATGAATCAGCCCACCAACGTAACTGTTCAGCTGCGCGTTCCGGCTTGTCTCGATTTTGCGGCATCGCAACTTCTTCGCCGGCTTCGTAACCTTGAACCATTGCCTGAATAAACATCAGTTGGTGCTTCAGGTGTCCGGCAATGGTTCAATGAACGAGTCCTGGCTCAGTCAAACAGGCGATGCCAATAAATCGAGACAAGCCGGAACACTAAATGTCTGTCATGAAACGTGCTGAGTAGTTGTGCGCCAGGCGAAGTCCTGGCGATTCCAGTGGGATGCAAAGTTCCCACCGTGGTAATTGCCTGTTCACCACGAAGTCCAGGCTCGGCGAGCAGGGGTGACCCGAGACGCCAAGCGAGCCGGAAGAAGGCCGAAAGGCCGAGACAGAGTGCAGGCCTTAACGCAAGTGAACTCGCTTCGGCCTCGTTACAGCAAACTGGCGGAGGTGACCCTGCAACTACATGGGGAAATCTGCCATTGGTGCGATGGGAAAACAGGAGCGTCGCACCATCCGCCCGGGGTGTTTGGAGACGGCATGTACTCAAGGAATTGTCAGGGAACCTGGGAGGC